>JABLXV010000018.1 GCA_013177895.1 Brevinematales bacterium
GCTTTGAAATTTATCAAGGAGGCGCTTGCAGGCAAACGCTTTGAAATTTATCAAGGAGGCGCTTGCAGGCAAACGCTTTGAAATTTATCAAGGAGGCGCTTGCAGGCAAACGCTTTGAAATTTATCAGGGAGGCGCTCGCAGGCAAACGCTTTGAAATTTATCAGGGAGGCGCTTGCAGGCAAACGCTTTGAAATTTATCAGGGAGGCGCTCGCAGGCAAACGCTTTGAAATTTATCAGGGAGGCGCTCGCAGGCAAACGCTTTGAAATTTATCAGGGAAGCGCTCGCTAGCAAAAGTCAATATTTTCATTCATGCGTCCACAGGTATGGATATCTGCTGAACAGGAGGATTATTAATTTCCCCGACTGTGCGGTAAAAGGTGCGTCATGTGCAATAGCCGAATGCACATTATGCACAATTAATGTGCGTAATTCTTAACGTATTATTACATCTTCCCGCTCGAATCCCGTCGAGATGTATGATATCCGGCGGCCTAACTGAACCTCGAGGAATTCGATATAGCTCCGCGCGTTCGCCGGAAGGTCGGACCAGCTTTTCAGCCCGAACGTCTTGCTCATCCACCCGGGGAGTTCGGTATACACCGGTTTGATCCGGTACATTTCCTCGGTCGTCGACGGCGGATAATCGGTGCGTTTCCCGTCCAGTTCATACGCGGTACAGACCTTGATGGTCTCCTGCTCGTCAAGCACATCCAGCTTGGTGAGGAATATCTCATGGAGGCCGTTTATCCCGACGGAATACCGCCCGATAACCGCGTCGAACCATCCGCATCTGCGGGGACGTCCTGTGGTCGCGCCGTACTCCTTGCCTGCCTCACGGATTTTCCCGCCGACCGCGCCCTTCTCCTCGGTAGGGAACGGGCCTTCGCCGACACGGGTGATATACGCTTTGGCGATGCCGATGATTCGCAGGTCGGGGATATACCCGATACCGCTTCCGGCGAACATCCCCGACGCCGTCGTATTCGACGACGTGACGAACGGGTAGGTGCCGAAATCGGCGTCGAGCAGGCTGCCCTGTCCGCCTTCCATCACGATGGATTTCCCGTCGCTGTAGGCCTTCTGTAAAAGGCGTTCCGTATCGGTAACATATCCTTTTATCGTTTCAGCCTGTTTGTAAAGAGTATCGGTCATTTCGTCCACGGAAGGTAAATCTTTTATGCAGTAATAGTCGTCGAGGAGGTGGCGTTTTACCTCGAAGGCGCGTTCGATTTTTTCCTTGAGCCCCGGCTGGTAGAGGTCGCCCACGCGGATGCCCACCCGGTCGGCTTTATCGATATAGGCCGGGCCGATGCCCCGGCGGGTCGTACCGATCTTATTGGAGGATTTCTCCTCCTTCGCGCCGTCCATCAATTTGTGATATGGGAGCACGACATGCGCGCGGTTGCTGATGAACACACGGCCGTCCACCGGAAGCCCGGCCGCCAATTCCGCGAGCTCGGAGATAAACGCCTCGATATCGATGACGAGGCCGTTGCCGATAACGACGCTGGTTTTCGGATGCAGGATTCCCGACGGGACGAGATGGAAGACGAATTTTTTACCGTCGACTATCACCGTATGCCCGGCATTCGCCCCGCCCTGAAAACGCACTACGTAGTCGACGTCGGACGCGAAATAATCCACTACCTTCGCTTTTCCCTCGTCGCCCCATTGGATACCCAGAACCAGCTTGACCATTTTCAACCCCTATATACGAAATTGAACTCTTCTAATTGAAATAACTGATGTCGATAGCGAACCCGACCGCCGGGAAATCATGCCCGAACGCCTTGAAGAGCTGGTCGTAACGCCCCCCGTTCGCGACCGCGTAGCCGACCTGATCGACATATCCCTCTATCGTCGTGGACGTGTAGTACGAAAAATCCTTGACCAGCCCGAGGTCGACGATGACGTTCTTTTTGACGCTTTTATCGAGCTTATCGATGATGCTCATCAGGCGGTCGGTATAGATACTGAACCCGAGCTCGGAAAAATCCTTGAGCCGTTCCAGCACCTTTTTAGGAGTACCGACCATATACGGGAGATGCAGCAGGATGGATTTATACTGGCTGATACCCTCTACATTATCGAGGATCAGCCCCAGGGAAGTAATATCCTTACGGATGAACGACGCGTTGACGGCGTCGATCTGGTGCTGGTTGAGCTTGAGCTGCGACAGGATATGGGAATAGAGCTTCACGTCGCCCAGCACGATGCGGTAATTTTTCCGCACCATAGCGAGAGCTTCGCCCAGCAGGTTGATCGCCTCGACATCGGCGTCTATCCCCGGTTCGCCGATAAACTCCAGTCCGACCTGCCGGAGCTGGCGGGGCTTCCCGGCATGCAGGGGCTGTTCGCGGAATACGTCCCCGCGGTAATAGAACTTCAGCGGAAGGTCTTCCTTTTTATGCTTCATGCTGACCATACGCGCAATCGGCGTGGTCATATCGTAACGGAGCGAGAGCAGTTTACCGTCCTTATCCTTGAAGCTGAACGATTTGCGGGCGATACTGTATCCGCTCCCTTTTTCGAACGTCTCGTAATACTCGAAGATGGGCGGGATGACCTTGCCGTAACCGTGCGCCCGGAAGATGTTGGAAATCGACTGGATCTGGTCGTCGATAAGGTTGCCGCGCGCGTCGCTGAGAAACGTTATCCCGTCGGGAAGCCCGATCGGGTCGGTATCCGATTCATACAGCATATATTCGAGATATTGATTAGTCATAAGCTGCTCCTCTTAAACATTTTCCTTACCGGGCTCGTGCTTCACCCCGAATACGGCGAATGCCATTCCGGCAAGCGCGAGGATGGCGACGATATACGGGAATAAGTATCCGAACCGGACATACAGCGTCACAATCTGCTCGTCGATGACCGGTACGTCGGCGACATAGAATCCCTGCTGGTAGATCGGCACAGGCGAAATATCCATCGACCCGTTGGGCATCACCACACCGGAAACCCCGGTGTTGACCGCGCGCGCGATAGGACGTCTGACCGCTATCGCTACCCCCGCGACTCCTGCGATATGCTGCCACAACGGGAACGGCCCGCCGATCTGGAAACGGTACGCCCATCCGTCGTTAGTGGAATTCAGGAAATAGTTCACCCCTTTCAGGATAAACTTGCGCGCGAGGATGGAGAAAATATCCTCGAAGCAGATCATTACCGCGAACTTTCCCTTACGCCCGGCGAATATAACAAAATCCTTCGCGGGGGCATAGCTCGCCGCCCCGAGGGATTCGATCATTGTTTTCAGCGGCGGTATCAGATAATAGTACGGGAGCCATTCGCCGAACGGGGTCAGGTGAATCTTGCAGTAGGTCTTGTATCCCGGGATGCGCGGATCGATATAATCGACCGAGTTATAGTTATGCCCGTCCGTCCCCTTCTCGGGGTGCGCGAACAGGATAGGGGTATCGAATTCGAAGGGCATCGAGATGAACCGCATATTAAAACGGTTGATCTCAGCGTCCGCCCCGTACTGCTGCATATAGACCCATACGCTGTTGCGGAGCATTGTCTCCGACCATACGATAATGTCGGGGTCTTTGAGCGCGGCTTCGGCGTTGAGAGTCCACAGCTTCCCGTAGGTCTCCCCCATCGTGCCCCACCAGTCGTCGAACGAGCCGGTATTCGGCTGCATCAGCGCGATCTTCGCCTGTTCGGACTTTTTCGCGATGTCGTCGTAGTAGTGATAGGTGATAATACCATAGACCAGATTGGCGGCCATAACCGCGCCGACGACTATCAGAAGCGCGCGGTGTTTTACAATCGCCTCGCCGAGCTTTTTCGTTTCTATCCACGAATGAATCACTTCGGCGAGCACCGAGTTGACGAGCAGGATCAGGAAACTGACGCCGTACACGCCCCAGATATCGGCGCTCTGCAGGACGTACAGGCTCTGCCACTGCGTATCGCCGATCAGGTTCCATTGGAACCCGACATACCCGGTAGACCGCAATAATTCGTTGGCGACCCAGAATACCGGGAGCGCGAATACCCGCAGTTTCGGGAGCTTCTTCGCGACGAACGCGATGCAGAAGAAGAAAAACGCGTTATAGAGGGAGTATGCGGGCACCAGGAACGGCAGACTGATCTCGTGGAACGCCATCAGCCAGAACAGGGTCATTACCCAGAAAAGCAGGCTGTAGAAAAATGAATAAAAGACGGTTTTATTGTAAGGCTGCCGGTAGGCGAACACGAGTACCGGGACGAAGATGATCCAGATGAGAAACGACATATTATATGTCGGGAAACAGAACGCGTAGCCCACCGCCCACGCCAGCCAGATGACATGAGGCCAGAGCTTGGAGCTTTTCTGGAAAATAGGTCGCATGCTTCACTCCTTAGAGAATTATTATACCTTCATTTCCGATTTTCCACAACTCCCGTATCGATATATAATACCGTTTAACCGGACGGAGGAAATAATACCGACAGGGTATGTTTCGATACCGGCAGTTCCGCGGTATTCCCCACATCCGTTTGTTCAAAGTACCACTGAGGAACCTGATAGAAATGCCCGTTTACCCTGAGATAAAAAAACTTTTTACTGCGGCCGGGCTTGATTTGTTTCGCGGAAATTACGCCCGAGACCGTGAGCTTTAATTTATCGAGAAGGTCGAGCCGCAGGTTTTTTATCAGCCGGATGTAGTAGATAATGAGACAGGCGTACAAGACGAAAAAAACTCCAAAGCAGATTATAAGCGCGGGTATATCGGACAGGACGCCGAAGATGAGCATTACCGCCCATATCATCTGGAATACCATGAAAAATATCAGGAGACCCTTGCTTGTCTTATATTTTTTCTCAATAATGATTTGTTCTTCAGGAGACATCGGCTGAAGCGGAGATTGGTAGGAATCAATCACGGGCTTTCCCCGATATATCAACGGTTTCATAGAATTTAAGTTCCTTCCGCTTGGAAAGGTCGTTGATGCCGAGCATGGTCCTCGATACGCGCGCGACATGAATCTCCATCATATCCCGTTCGGATACCGTTTCGTAAAACTCCTTCGGTATATAGTAATTCCTTTTATTGATGGTGACATAATGCGAGGCGACTCCCTTATTATAGACCACGTATGTCTTGTCCGCGCTGCCGTGGAGAACGGTTTTCACCTGTCCCGATAAGTCCCGCGTATATAAGGAGATGTTTACCGCGAAGACAAACGAGATAAGGAGCGAGAAGAACAGGATGATACCCGTCCATACCCCGAGGTGGGGAACAGGGAAGAAAAATCCCGCCGTGAAAATCCCCGACAGGATGAGGGCAATCGGTAAGGAGACCCGCACGACTTTTTTCGCATGCTGTAATTTCTTTTCGATAAATATCCTTTCCTCGGGAAGAAACGTCTGGTCGATTGATCCGTCGTCATAATACATAGCTACCCTCTAAATAATTTTATCATACTGTGTCACAGTCATTTTCCGGGAAACATTCCTGATACTGAAAACCACCTTCGAATGACCGGCGAGATGGATTTCGACCATGTCTTGTTCGGACGAGACATCGTAAAACTCCTGAGTCACGGAATAATTTTTTCGATGGACGTCGATAAAATAGCTTTGGATAGTGGAACGGGCGAACGTGTGCTTCTTCCCGATCATGCCGTGTATCACGGATTTCATGTTGGACGCGATATCCCCGCGATAATTGAGGATATTTACCGTCAGCGCGGCGGTCAGGAGCAGGAGGAAAAAGAGCGGGACTCCCGCTATCACGATCATGTGATACGAGGGGATGACGACCCCGGCGATTACGATTGCGGACAGCACGGCGGATATAATCGATGTGATACGGATTGCCGAGCGGGACGTCCGGGAAAGTTTCTCAAGAAGCAGTAGTTCCTCCGGCATCATGGGCTGTACTGACGAACCGGTATTATCGTTCATTGCCGCTCCGTTTGTATTTATTTAATGATAAAACTTCTGTACACAATTACGGGAAAGATCGTACAGGCTGAGAAGCGTTTTAGAACACCGCGCGAAATGCACCTCCAGTAAATCCTGTTCCTCGATAGTATCATACAGCGCTTTCACTACTTCGAGCCGGTATCCCTTCATTTTTACATGAAAAGATATCGTCCCTTTCCGGTATTCCGTATATTTTTTATCGACGGGCCACTGGAAAACGATTTTCATTCCGTTTACTAAATCTATCCTGTATTTAATGGATTTGACGATCATCATTGCGATAAAAAGAAAGAGGAATCCCGCCGGGAAACCCGCCAATCCGGTGAGACGAAACTCCCGGATAAATATTCCGTATACCCCGAGCGCCGACAACGGTAGGACGATAGCAAGAGAAATAACGATTACCTGACGCGCGAGACGGACAAGATTCTTAATATGGGTTAACTCCTCGGGAAGCATCGGCTGGCTGTAATAGTCGTTGAATGCATTCATACGTTATCCCGGATAGTTCTCTGCGAACGTAATATTTATTCTCATCATCCAGTGAAACCGTCATCACGCAAATCTGACGGGCGGGGGTCAGGGCAGTTTCTTAAACCCTACCGGGATAAGGGAATTGCATGCAAGGAAGAGGTCGATGCGGTCTCCCTTCTTCAGGGCGTCGGTCATTTCGCGGAAACCGAACCGCGTTTTCCCGTTCATGCGGAATACATACTTCGGACCTTTTCCATACGATACATAGATATCTTCCAGAACACCCGTCTCGGCTGCCATCATTTTTTCATCAGCGTCTTTTTTCAGTTTCGAGTACTTGGAACTGAAGACAATGCCGACTATCAGGTAGGCGAGTATCGGAAGTCCGCCCATGAAGACCAGAATAAAGTTCCGGGAGATCGCTCCGTATGCGATCATACCGCCGAAAAAGACGGTGAGAACCGCGTAGAGAATATACATGAGGCGGAGCTTTTTAATCTCCCTCTCAAGTTTCTCAACTTCATCTTCGGACATAGGAATTTTGTGATACATCGTATCGTCAGTCATAGTACCCCCGTAATAATAGATTTATTGTGTGAGGGAAGATGTTTCTTATTCCGCCGCGCGTATACCGGTGGAGGTATCGTTCGTGCTGGAAATATTTTCGTTCAGTACTTCGACAAGCTTGATATTCTCTTCCATCACGCCGCGAATACCGCTCATCGACTTTTCCAGTTCTATCTGCATATTTTTCTGATTGGTCAGCATATCGATAATCGAGTTGAACGAGTCCCCGAAACCCTGCATCGTCTCGACTATCTGATTATTTTCGGCGACATCTTCCTCGGTCAATTTTTTTATGGTGAGGGCGTCCTCGTAGAGATGCACCGCCGCGCCGGTAATCCCGGAGAAATCCTCGCGCTGTTTCACAATCATCTCGTTAACCTGGTTAATCATCCGCGCGGATTGACGGGCGCTTTCGATAATCGTCTGGATTGCCGCGGATACCTGATCGGAAAGTTCCATACTGGTCGAAACCGTTTTCGCGAGTTCCTTGATTTTCTTGACGCTGGATTCGAGATTGACCTTCGTTTCCCGTGAAAGATTCCGCATCTCCTTGGCGACCACCGAGAATCCCTCGCCGGCACGCCCCGCCTTGACCGCCTCGATAGAAGCGTTGATAGCGAGAGTACTGCTCCGGTCGGTGATCTCCTCCATCGTCTTGAGGACGTTCAGGATAAACGACGAGTATTCCGAAATCTTTCCGATAGCCTTTCTGGAATCGTTCAGGACTTCGACGCTCCGTTCGGCGAGCTGGGCAAGCTCCTGCGCCACGCGGTTGGTATCGGTCACCGAAGCGGATACGTCGACCGACTGGCGCTCGTTACTGGCGATAGTAGCCTTGACCTGCCCGATCAGCGAGGTCTGGTTCTCGATCGCTTTCGGGACGCGTTCGCCAGACATCCTGATCATCTCGGTTATCCCTTCGATAAGGCTCTTGATATCGATAAATTTATTATGCATGATTTCAGTGATCTGGCTCGTGCTGCTCTCGTACCATTCAAGCAGGTCTGACGAGCTTTCTATATTGTTGTTCAGCTTACCGCTGGTGTTGCTCAGGTTTTCCGATATCATTTTCAGGTTTTCTATCAGCTTGGAGAGGGTTTTATTCCGTTCCACGATTGCGACCGAATGGACAAGCGACTCCTCGTAAATTTTTACCTGCTCGCGGGCTTGTATGGAGAACAGGGTGAATACCAGCAGGAGGTATCCGTAAGGATTCAGCCATGCGAACGGGGTTTTACTGGCCCAGAGATAGATAAAATCGTGAACGCTTGCCGCGATCAGCAAAAATAAGGAGCTCAGTATGATAATAACATCCGCGCGTCTCTCGGGTTTTCGGATGATTGCGATGATCGAAAGGGTGATAGTGAAAAAGAGCATCGGCAGGATGACGAAGTAGGTGGTCAGATTGAAGTACTCGCTTACCGATTGCTTAGTAGGCATAAATAAGGTAACCAGCGTAAAGAGGGCAAGCGGGATAAATATGAGCAGTTTTATCAGATTCTTTTTCTTCAGATATCCCGTGAACTCCAGGAGAAATAGCGCGAGGGTGAGCGACGAGAGCGGCAGTCCCGTGCGGGAAAATTGTTCCAGAATAACCTCGGCGCTGAAATTATACGATAGCGCGATATTGATCTGACCTATGGAATAAAACAGGGAAAGAAGCGAAATGTAGAGATACTTCATATCCCGTTTTTTCATCCCCAGAAACAATAGAAGGAAGTAAGTGAATAAAATGAATCCGATAACAACAGCCGCTTGTACCAGATGGGTTGTAAAAAGATTGCGGAGGAATATCCATGAATCGATGTCCTGATAAGTAGAAATAAACAGTTCGGCAAGCGGGTAGTGCTCGAAGATGGGGAAACCCTGCGCCTGGAATACATTCGGCTCGCCGCTTCCGTATTTTAATAGTCCGTCGGGCAGAAACACCTCGCTGAAGCCGTATATCAGCGATGTATAATGATTCGTCGTGATAGAACCTTTTTTAAATATGAGAGAACCGTTGAGGTAAAATTTGACCGGCCAATCGATATTTCCCACGAAGAGGCAGAGCTCCTCCCCTTTCAGCGATTCGTCGATCTCGAACTGCATTTCGAATGTGAACATACTGCGTTTATATTCGGGATTCTTTTTCAACGTATCGCAGTCATACGGGTGATAGCTTGGGTCGCTGACGGGAACCGCTAAATAATCCGCCGCCTTCGACAGATCAAATTCTTTTTCCATGATGTAAAAATTGGTGAGAGGGAAACGGGTTTCCAATGTAGTGAGCTTCGGAATGGTATATGCTGTATTGGCGAGAATCACGCCGGCAAATGTTAGAATGATAAATATGGATGCCCGGAATCGCATGAGACCCCCAAAATTCTTAATTCCCATTATTGTAAATCCAGCTAGGGATTTTCGCAAGTAAAGCGGGGCTACTCAGTACAGGAACTGAGTGTTATATAAATCCGACAGGCCGAATAGGGGAATGATAAAATCGCGCAGCCCCATCGTCAGGATTGTCGATAACGCGATAAACGGGATGAGCGGGATGCGGTCTTTTTTCTTCAGGATTGCATAGCGCAGGACGGCGTAGATCAGCGCGGTAACCCCCGTGAACAGGAAGACGATCATAGTCTCCGCGAGGGTGAGGAGTAACGCGCATCCGGCGAATACGATCACGTCGCCGATACCGATGCCCTTCCGGCGGGTGACGAGATAGGGGATAAATAAAAGCAGGAATCCCGCCGCGGCGGAGATAATATTGTTCACCAGCGGGAGGGGAAGAAATATCCGCACCGTGAGCGCGGATACTCCGAACGCCGCGATCTGCCAGTCGGGCACGGAGAGGTTTTTGATGTCTTCGAGCGATAGAAGCGCCATATTAAAATAGAATGCCATGAAAGGGATGAATACGATCAGGGGGAGATTACGGAAAAGGAGGAAAAATAACGCGGATAAGAAAATTGCGCCGATAACGCAAAAAACGAGAGTTCCCCTCCCGTTTTTATAGTAATAATTCAAAATCAAGAACAACCCCACTCCCAATACCGAAGAAAGAATCAATTCCATTATTTGTTCTTCGCAAGCATCTCGCGTTCTTTCTTTACAACCTCGACCATCCTCTCAATCGCTTCGCTCTTGCCGCGCGAGCCCATCATGAGAAGCAGTTCTTTCATATCGGTCGAGCTCATGACGAACTTTGTCATATCCATCGGTTCTACCTCAGGCTTTTTTTCCTGTTCTTCTTTCTCGGGAACAGCCTGCTGTAATTTCTGCTCGACTTCTTTCTTGGCTTCGGCCTTGATCTCAATCTTTTTCTCGTACTCGGCTTTCGCGTCGTGCTGAGGCATACCCGGACTCAATCCGTTGATATTCATTTCCATAATTCCCTCCTTGGAAAAATGGTACGTACAAAAACTGTTAACTCATTATATATATCGATTGATTCTACCGGATTCTTTAGCGTTTTATGACTTCTTTTTCAAATACTCCGTCATAACTTGTTCTGTTGCCGAACGAATCAGGTGTGCGGTGTCGATTTTGCGGACGAAGCATTCCACAAGGAGGGTTTTCATCAGGCGGGATACGGTATCGTTATTGAGGTCGGATACGGCGCCGGCGCATGCCTGTTCCAACGGGGTATCCTCGAAGCTCTTCAGATCGCCGCCGTTCCTTTCAATCTTATGCAATACCTTAAAGAAACGCTGTATTTCCGGCAGCGAACGCGGAACCCCGTCGAATATCCCCTTATCGAGATTCTTCTTCTCGTTCTGCTTGATCGCCTCCCAGTTCTTCAGGATATCCGGGATACCGTCGACGGAATGGTCGCCGAATACATGGGGATGCCGCCGGACGAGTTTTTCGCCGATCAGCGCGAGCACCTCGGACACCGTAAATCTCCCTTCCTGTTCGCCGAGATAGGCGAGAAACATCCCGAGGAATATCAGGTCGCCGAGCTCCTCGCGGAGGTCCTCGGTATGGTCGCGGTCGATCGAATCGACCACTTCATACGTCTCCTCGATCAGGCTGTCGCGCATCGTGGCGAGGGTCTGCTCCTTATCCCACGGGCATCCGTTCTCGCTGCGGAGCGTGCGGATAATTTCCAGTAGTGCGTCGAATTCTTTCATGCGCTGCCCGTCCTCTTGATCTTGAATTTTTTCTTCGGCGCCGGTACGGCGGGATGAATCTTGTCCATCAGGAAATTCCGCCGGAAGCGGAGTTTGACGTTATGCAGGATACCGTTGATGTATTTATACGTGTTATCGTCGCTGAACTCGTTCGCGAGCTCGTTGCACTCGAAGATGGTGACCTCGCACGGGATATCGAAACGGTACATAAGGGAATAGACCCCGAGACGCAGAATAGCCTTGTCCACAGGGAGAAGGCGGTCGAATTTCCAGTTCACCAAAAATTCCTCGATTTGCCTGTCGATCCGCGGCAGATTGGATAACGTCCCGCTGACCATCTCCCGCGCGAAATGGTAGACCTCGCGCTTGATGGATTCGGGGATGACCGGAAGCACGTCGTCCTTCTCGAACAGCGACGCTTCCTCATACCAGTCGAACGAATCTATACCGGAAAACGCCTCGATATCGATATCGTAGGCGTACAGGGTGAAAAACGCTAAAAGACGGCTATAATCCCGGATATTGACGGATTCCATAATAACTTATTTCATGTCCTTATATAAATTTGCCATTTCGACAGCAGTCATTAGCGACGTATAGCCCTTGTTGCCCATTTTTACCCCGGCGCGGTCGATAGCCTGCTCGAGGTCGCCCGCGGTGACAATACCGTACACGACCGGGATACCGCCCTCGGAGGAAAGCTCCATAATCGCCTTGGCGGAATTCCCCGCGACGTAATCGAAATGCGGGGTTTCTCCCTGTATGATGACGCCTACGCAGATCAGCGCGTCGTACTTCCCTGCCAGCATGAGCTTGCGGGCGACTCCCGCGATCTCGTATGCCCCGGGCACGCGGTACACGTCCATATTCTCGTCCTTTCCGCCCAGTTGATAGAACGCGTCTTTCGCGCCTTCCACCAGTCGGTCGCCGACGAACGAATTGAACTTACCGAGTATGACGCCGATTTTCAGGCCGGCCGCATCCAATTTACCTTCGTATGTTTTCATCCGATCCTCCGCGCCTATTTATCCGAATTGATAAAAGTATTATACTGCTTTAGGTAATTTTGGTCAAACAGTGTGACAAGGATTTGACCGGTTTTTATCTTCTTAATGACATAATTCCGCAGCATCTTCATCCGGTAGTCGTTTTTGAGAATCAGGTCGATCTGCGATTGCCCGTTGGGGTCCTTCATCGCCTTGACCTCGTCGTAGGTCATCGGTTTATCCTTCTCGCGCTTAATGATCTTCATCACGATATATACCGGGTACTTCGTATTTTTCAGCTTGATGGGCTGGGGGATATAGAACGCTTTCCCTTCTTTGATCTTGATGGTCTCGGTCGCCGTGATCTGGATTTTCTCCTCGAACGCGACACCGAGTATCTCCATCGGGTATTTCCCGTCCTTAACGAGTTCGTAGGCGTACTTCAGGCCGCTGTGCCCGGAGTAGGAAGTGAAGTTCATCGATTTGTACTTATCGAATATATACTGCGCGTTATCGCTTTTACTCAGGTACGCCGCTATCGCTTTCATATTATTCTCGAACTTCGTCAACTGCGCGAGAGTATCGTCAACCGGATGCGCGGCGAATACGATAAAGTCCAGCTTGGCGGGCGCGATAAACTTATCCTTGTTCTTCTCGAAGTACTGCTTCCGTTGCTCTTCCGTGATCTCGATATTCAGGTTGGTCTTGAGGTTTTCCTCGTAGAAAAACAGGTTATCGATGATCTGCTCCTTCTCCATCAGCAGGATGAACTGGTCGGGAAAATCGTTATAGAGCTTCAAACGCAACTGCTGGGACTCGCTGTTCGTGATATTGGTGATCGCCCCGAGCACGAGCTGGGGGTCGGTTTGCAGTTTGATATTGGGATTCTTTTCGGCGATACCCTTGAGGCCGTAGAGGAAAAGGAGCTCGTCGAATACGGTGTCCATCGTGGTTTTCGGGTCGCCGCTGGATTTCTCGAACTCGTAGAAACGCTCCACATCGTAGTAGGTCAGCGAGCTGTTCCCGATAGTCATAATCACCCAGTTGACGGAAATCCCGTCTGCGGAGTAACTGACCAGGAACGCGGACAGGAGCAGTGCAACAATCAACGCTTTTTTCATCTATATCTCCTCGGAAATATCTATTTTACGCGATATCAGTAACAGACATAATCGTCATTGCGAGCCCGCGCTTCAATTTTTCAATATGCGGGAGGAAGCATCTGTTTTTGTCATCGTTCTTTACTTGACGCTTACTTCCTCGAAATCGATCTTCATCCCCAGTATCCGGTTCGCGAGATCGTTCAGCTTCGGCGTGATATCGGTCGCGAAGAAACGGTGCATCGGCGGTTTCCCGTCCTTCGGTATCAGCGCCAGCATCTGGTGCGAGTCCAGCAGGCTATGGATATCCCGCGCGGTGGATAACGCCGAATCCACCAGTTTCACTCCGGGGAGTATCTCGGCGATAATCTCCTTGATCAGCGGATAATGGGTGCACCCGAGTATCAATGTATCCGAGCCCTGTTCCTTGAATTCCTTCAGGTACTCCGCCGCGATCAGCCGGGTGGCATCGTGATCGATAAAAAATTCCTCGATCAGCGGGACAAATAACGGGCACGGCCGGGACGAAATCTGGCATTCCGGCTCCATCGCCTTCAGCATATCGGGATAAACATTGCTCTTGATAGTCCGGTTCGTGCCGATCACGCCGATCTTCTTGTTCCGGGTGGCGAATATCGCGCCCTTCACCGCCGGTTCGATCACCCCTACAATAGGGAGCTGGTAGCTCGATTTAAGGTGCTCGAGCGCGACCGAGCTCGCGGTATTGCATGCCACCACGAGGAGCTTAATGTCGTGCGTCAGCAGAAAGTCGGTGTTGTCCACCGAGTACCGCTGAACGATTTCCGCGGACTTGTCCCCGTAGGGAAGGTTCGCGGTGTCGCCGAGGTAGATGATGGTCTCGTTGGGGAGAAGGTTCATCACCTCTTTCGCGACAGTCAGGCCCCCGACGCCGGAGTCGAATATACCTATCGGCCGTTTATCCATTGTAAACGTCGTCCTCCTCGTGCTCGAGTCTCATCAATATATAGTTCATGCTCTCGACCAGCGCTTCCCAGCTTGCCTGGATGATATTGCCGGACACCCCGACCGTACCCCATTCATAGCTGTGGTAACGGAAGGTGATGAGCACGCGGGTCACGGCGGCGGTACCCGACGAGGGGTCGAGTATGCGCACCTTATAATCCATTAGATGAATATCTTTCACGACAGGATAGAAAACCGACAGGGCAAGTTTCAGCGCGGTATCGAGCGCGTTAACAGGCCCGTCGCCCTCGGCGACCGTCAGTTCCTCCAACTCGCCCACCCTGATCTTCACAGTCCCTTCGACGACCGGCTCTACGCCGTCGCGGAAGAAGGTGAGCATCTTGTAGGAATGTACCTGGAAACGTTCCTTGAACTGCCCGGTGAGTTTCTTCACCAGTATCTCGAACGACGCGTCCGCGCCCTCGAATTCGTACCCGGTATTCTCAAGCTCCTTGATGTGCCGCGAGAGTTCGGAGATTTTATCGGCGGTTATTTCGAGGCCGAGCTCCTGCACCTTCGCCAGAATATTGGACTTACCCGCCTGTTCGGATATCAGGATACGCCTGCGGTTACCGACCAGTTCGGGAAGGATATGCTCGTAAGTGCGGGGATTCTTCTGCACCGCGTTGACATGCACTCCCGCCTTATGCGCGAACGCGGAAATCCCCACGAAGGGCTGCTTCGTCTCGGGGTTCATATTCGCTATCTCGTAGATATACCGCGACGTTTCCTCGAGCCGCTTCAGGTGAGCCGGGTCGATATGTTTCGCGGAATAGCCCATCTTCAGCACTAGGTTCGGGATGATGGAGCACAGGTTGGCGTTACCGGTACGTTCGCCGATACCGTTCATAGTGCCCTGCACCTGCACCGCGCCCGACAGGATCGCCTCGAGACTGTTCGCGACAGCGAGGTCTCCGTCGTTATGCGCGTGTATACCCAAAGGAGCCTTGATGACCGATTTCACTTTCTTGATAATGTCCGCTATCTGGTGCGGCAGCGAACCGCCGTTGGTGTCGCAGAGCACGAGGTTGTCCGCGCCTCCTCGGACGGCGGCCTCGAGCACCTTGATCGCGTAATCGGGGTTTTCTTTATACCCGTCGAAAAAATGTTCCGCGTCGAAGAACAGTTCGCGCCCGGAATCCTTGAGATAAGAGACCGAGTCGTAGATCATTTCGAGGTTTTCTTCGAGCGCTATGTTGAATACGTCGCGCACATGCAGGTCCCACGCCTTCCCGAAGATGGTGACTGTCGGGGTTTTCGCGGCGAGCAGTTCCTTGATGTTGTTATCCTCGATCACTTTATTCTTGGCGTGACGGGTACTGCCGAACGCGGCTATTTTCGTATTCTTCAGTTCGACCTTGCGGATTTCCTGGAAGAACGCCTTATCCTTGGGGAGAGCGCCCGGCCATCCGCATTCGATATAATCGATTCCGAATTCATCCAGCTTCTTGGCAATGGAGATCATATCAATCATCGAGAAATTGATTCCTTCAGCTTGCTTGCCGTCACGTAAAGTCGTGTCATAGATGACTACTTTAGACATTTTGACCTCCATTCGTTTATTTGATGACCTAAATTATATCCGTTTTTCTTGTAACTGTCAAAAGATAGGTTGACTTGAATGCAAAATAGCGTTATAATAGAAGCAAGGTTTTGTGAAAAGACCGTAAACGGAGGGTATTATGGCAATTATTCTTATTATTGCAATCGGTATTCCGGTACTGCTGATTCTATGGGCGGTAGTGACCTTCAATAAAATGGTCGCCCTGCGGAATTCTACCGAAAGCGCGTGGAGCGATGTCGACGTACTGCTCCGCAAACGTTACGACCTGATTCCCAATCTGGTCAGCACTATCAAGGGTTATACCAAGCACGAGAGCGAAACCCTCGAGAAGGTCATTCAGGCGCGCAACCAGGCGATCAATATCAAGGCCGACGACGTCAAACAGCAGATCGAGGCGCAGAATATGCTGACCCAGACCCTTCGGAGTATCTACTCTCTCACCGAGAGTTATCCCGACCTCAAGGCGGACAAGCAGTTCAACGAACTGATGGGGCAGCTCCAGCAGATCGAGACCGAGATCGAGCGTTCGAGACGTTACTATAACGCGGTCGTGCGCGATTATAACAATGTGACCCAGATGTTCCCCGGCGCGATGATCGCGGGTATGGGCGGGTTTGTCAAGAAGCCGTACTATGAGATCGAGTCGGTGACGATGCGCGAAGGGGTCAAGGTCGAGTTTTAATAAGTAAAAAGTTACAAGTTACAAGTTACAAGTTACAAGTGGAAAGAAAGGCATAAAATTCAAATAATAGCCGTCCGTGGGAATTATCCCGCGGGCGGTTTTTTTACACCCCATCGAGTGTGCAGGGGGTAGCGGTGCGCAGGATTTAGGATTTCACCGCGAACGGAGTGAAGCGGTCTATGATAGATTCTCTCTACGCTTTGCTTAGGGCGCCCGGATTATTGTGTTCATTCGCAGTTTTTTTAGCACAGATATTTGACATGACGCCCCGCCGGGATTACAATAGCTTCAAATGTAATGATTGAAGGATTGGGATAATGAAGAAATTTATGGTGGTACTACTATTATTTATTCCGGCTTTTTTATTCCCCGCGGATAATCTCCTCGATGCCGCGAAGGAAGGGGATGCCTCGTTTATAAAAAGTTATAAGGGTGATATCGACGCCCCGCGTGACAGACACGGATGGACGGCGTTGATGATCGCTATTCAGAACGGGCATACCGGGATGGTTAAAACCCTGATTTCCGCGAAAGCCGATGTAAATTTGACTGATAAAGACGGATGGACCGCTCTGATGTACGCGGCGGAGAAAGGAGATCCCGAAGCAGTAAAGGCTTTATTAGAGGCGAAGGCGAAAGTAAACGTTTTTAGTCTTGACGGCGTTACCCCGCTGTTGATGGCGGCAGGCAGCGGTAATCCCGATGTCGTAAATTTATTGATTGGGGCTCATGCCGATATCGACGCTACCAATCATGCCGGGAATACGCCATTGATGGCGGCGGCAGTAAGAGGATATACCGGGATAGCAGGTACTTTAATTGATGCGGGAGCTAATGTCAACGCGGTTGCGGAAGTCGGTATGACGCCGTTGATGTATGCCGTGCAATTCGGGCAAAACGACATGGTCAACCTGCTGATCGAGAAAAAAGCTGATGTTAACGCTGTCACTAAGAGCGGCGGATCCTCGCTTATGATGGCGGCGAATAAAGGAAATTCCGGCATAGTCGCCGCTCTTATTAAAGCAAATGCAAAGGTGAATGCTGTGAATAATATCGGATGGACCGCTCTGATGTATGCGGTTCAGAACGGTAATATAAAAACACTACAGATGCTGCTCGACGCGAAGGTCGATATCAATGCGGTTTCTATCGACGGTAAGACGGCGTTAGGCTATGCAAAACAAAAAAAAGATTCCGCAATTATAGATATTCTAATGAAAGCCGGGGCTAAATAAAAAATACCAAACGGATAGATACCGCCGGGAGAATCCTGCCGATAATTGGGTGATTCGATTTCTTCATTATCGCGGAGAAGAATATGCCCCCGATCGTATGGACGATCCTTCTACTGATTTGTTCCAACGTGTTTATGACGTTCGCGTGGTACTCCCACCTGAAGAATCTCCACGATAAACCGTGGTGGATCGCCGCGATCGCGAGCTGGGGTATCGCGCTGTTCGAGTATATGCTGCAGGTGCCCGCGAACCGGATCGGCTACACGGTGCTAGACCTGCCGAAGCTGAAGATCCTGCAGGAGGTAATCACCCTCGCGGTGTTCGTCCCGTTCGCGATATTCTACATGGATCAGCCGATCAAGCTGAACTACCTCTGGGCGGCGTTATGCCTGATGGGCGCGGTGTTCTTCATATTCCGGGGATAGTCCCCAGCGCGTTCGGGCAAACCTTCCGGCAGATAAAGCACTTCTTGAGGTTATATCCCTTTTTATTTTTGAAATTCGATAGCGGGCGGCAGTCTTTCTGCTTAACAGTCGTGCCGTCGAGCGCATGCGCGGGACAGTTGTCGATACAAAGTCTGCACCCGTCGGGGCATTTCATATCGAGCACTTCGTCCGGTTCGAGATCGATACCGAGGAGGATCGCGCCGAGTTGGATCATATTCCCGTAACGGGGGTTGATCAGCAGGGTGTTATTCCCGAGGTAGCCGAGTCCCGCGAGGCGTCCGGCGTGCCGGAGCGACAGGATCGCCCTGCCGTAACTGTTCTCCGCTTCCCAGTACTCGTAGGGGTCGTCGGTCGGAACCATCACGTTCGGGATACCCTTATCCTGTAACGCGAGGGAGAGCGCCAGGACGAGACGATCCGTTTCCTGCATGACGATATTATTGATTTGGGTATAGGGGACGCAGCTTTCCGCGTTCAGGCATTCGTGGGGGACACGTTTCGCGACCACCGCTACCGAACGGCACTTGGAATAAATATCCCTCGGGCGGAATCCCTCCGGCGCGCCCGCGAACCGTTCTTCCGAGGCAATCCCGCACAGGTCCGCGCCCATATCGAGGGCGAGCTGTTTTATCTGTTTACTATCCATCATATAGATTCGCTTTCTTTATAAAGACGATTGACGGTGTTCGGCCGGATGTTCCCTGTTATGATAGCGAATACTCATTCCCTTTAAATCTTCTCTAATGAAATCGGAATAGTGTTCGTATCCGCTGTTCAGGAAATCACGATGCGTTTTTTCCTTCATCTGAAAAACTTCGTTTATATATTTTTCATAATCAGTCATCGAAAAATACCTCCCTAGGAATAATACAAAAATATTTTCCTATGCAATATCTTCTGGCCATGGTAAAGAAAGAACATCAGCACCGCCACCCACCATTCGCTTACCTTCTGGGTAAAAAGCCTCATAATATGCACCATACATAAGAACTTGCATCCTTACATGTTTAGTCCATTCATCTAATTTGTTTGGAATACTATGTTTAGGATGCAATTTACATAAAAGATCGAATGATGAACGAATCGCAGATTCTAGAGTATTAAATGTAATTAAATCAACAGATTGATGAAACCAACATGGGTTAAAGTTCTTTGCCCTAACCTTTAATACTTGTCTTATTTCAAAAGATTCTATCGAAGGAAAATATCTCCAAAATTCTTCTGTACATGTGAATGATTTTTTAGCATTTATATATCCGAATTGACCTATATCTACATTTCTTATATACCAGATTCTTGGAATAATTATTCCTTGATTATTTTTTTCAAAACCAGCAATGTGAACAATCATCTCCACCGCTGGATTTATTCCTTCATCTTTGATGCGTTGTTCTTCTATTTCTATAGATAGTTTATTTGCTAATTCTTCTAGAGAATTATAACCCTTGAATTCTTCTTTTTTACTCTCTAACCATTTCTCAAATAACAAACCGTCAACTTGCAAATTTCCAACTACTCCAATAATGGTTTTATCATCTGGCCAATAAAAGATTTTTGGTCCTTTCATTTCTTGATCAGTTTGACCATTTTTATAGGCTGTGAAGTTTCGATCTGCTCCAAAAATAATTCCTTCGGAAAGAACCTGAATAATTAAAACTGACATAATTCTACCTACTACTTTATTTCTATATTTAAAATTGCCTATTCCCAGTACAGTATCCTGTACTCCTGCTTCTTGACGGGATTCCCGTTCGCGTCCGACGTCTCGATCAGGACAAGATTCCCCTTCGCGTCGTAGGTATAGATATCGAAGCCCTCGAGCTGAGAGCCGGGCGAGTACTCCTTCTTCGTGATCAGCCGTCCCTTGTTGTTATACCATAGCAGGTATCCGTATTCGATATCCCCGGCGGGAGTGATCTTCCGTTCCTCCATCACCTGCCCCTGATGATTGAAAATATACTGGTAGGTGTACTCCAGCATATTGTCCTGATTGTACTTTTTTTCCTTGGCGAGCTTGCCCTCGGGGGTATAAAGGTACTCGATACGGTACTGCATCTTCCCGTCCGGGCCCGCGCAGGTGAGCTCCTGCGACTTTCCCGCGGGGTTGTTGACATACTTATAGGTGGAGTCGATCTTACCGTCGGGGTCGTAGTCCGTCTCGAGAGTCAGGAAACCCTTCGCGTCGTAGGCGTATACGTAACGGTATCCCTTGCTGTTATCGGGGTAGACCTCGTTCTGCTCGGTCAGGTTTCCCTTCGCGTCGTAGGTGTATTTCAGGGTATATTCGACTTGGGTTTTCTCGTTGTAATAAACCTCGTCGGTTATCTTGTTTTTCTGGTTAAGGATATATTTCGTGAACCCGTCGAGCTTTCCCTCCGGCGTGAAACGGTATTTCTGGATGAGGTTGCCGTTCGCGTCGTACAGGAATTTATGCACGGTCGAGTAGACTCCGCCCTTATAGGTATAGGAGTACAGGACTTTCAGCTCGTCGCCGGAGTAATGGTACATCGTCGCATAGTCGACCTTTCCCCCGTTGAGGATATGGGCTTTTTCGACGATGTTTTTCTGCGAGTTATAAGCGTAATTCATAATATCCTTGAGCGTCCCGTTGTAATCGTAGACCTTCACGGAGGTCACATTATTCGCCGAGTCGTAGGTATAGACGTTCTTCTCGGTCAGCTTGGGCTTATTATCGAACTGGCTCTTATAGAACGATGTTTTCTCGAGGACGCATCCGCTCGCGTCGCATACATACTCCTGCTTATAGGTCAGCGCTTCGCCGTTCTCGTAGGTGTTCTCCTCGAGCAGGTTACCGCTTCCATCATAGAGGTACTTCAGGTCGAGGGCTTTTTCCTTGCCGTCCTTGGTGACAATCACTTTCTTTTCGGTAAGTTTCCCGTTTGCGTTATAGGTGTAAAGGATGGAGGTTTTCGTTTTGGATGCGCCGTTGTCGATCGCGACCGACAGGAATTCACGGTTGGTGTTCAGCACGAAACGGCAGAGGTAATGCGACTGGTCGTAAAATTTCCCCTCGACCGTGATCATCGTGCGGTTCGCGTCGTAGGTCACTGTAAAATTCCCGGTGGGGTCTTTTATCTCCGAAATCCACCCGTGCAGGTCGAACTTGTAGACCGTGGAGAACGATGACGCGGGGTCGCCGTCCGACCACTGCTTGATCGTGCCCGCGTAACGCTTCATCAGTATCCGGTACAGGTCGCCGTATGCGTCGGGGACGATAGCGAAACCGCGCGCGGACAACAGGAACGCCGCCGCAGTCAGAATAAGGACAGGGAATTTTTTCATAGACTCTCCTTCCCGGAAAGATATCATGCTTTTATTGATTTGTAAAACTAATCTTTTATCACCGCGCCGATCTTTTTACCGTTACCCCATATCACAACCGTGTTGGATGTTATCAGCAGTTCCATCGTCGATTTGAGAGGGGGTATCGATGCGGTAATCTTGTCCTCCGACACGGTGAACGGGTATCCGGTATAGTATGCCTGCTCCGGCAGGGTGATAATAATCCGTTTCCCGTTATATTTACCGAGCCCCACAGTGAAACTTCCCCCGGCGGCCCATGCCCGTATCCCGAGGAATCCCACCACCCCGGTGTACACCCCGCTCCATTTCGACGGGATGACCGAGTACGCATCGAATCCCGATACGCGGGTGAAGCTGCCGGTCTCGGCGCCGTTCTCGGCGACTATCAGCGCGCCGTCGGTGAAACTGAACACAGTCGATCCCTTCGACCCCTTCACGGTGACGCTGTCGCGGGTGATAACCGGATGGACGCCCTGGTAGAGATAATACTCGGGTATAGTAATCATATGGGGGATATTTTTATAGTAATAACCGACCGAGTAGGTGATACTCCCGTTAGCGACCAGTATTTTTGTCGAAGCGCCGTTTAATTTACCGGAGTAGACACCGTTCCATTTAGCCGGAACGCTCTGGAGATGCTCTTCCTCGGGGATGACCAGTTTCGCGGACGGTTCGCCGACATAGGCATTTCCGGGCTTTTTATTCTTGGAATACTTGATGTACTTCGAAACCTGTTTGAAAACCCATCCGGGCATTTCGGAGCCCCAGAAGGGACGGAGCGAGACCAGACCAAGTGTGAGTAGAACGAATGTAAAGATTATTGCGAGTAGAGCCGTGGGCTTTTTCATATACAGTCCCCGATTGTTATACTCCATTATAACACCGGAGCGTGAAAAAGGCAACCCGACGCATGCCGCACCGGGGGATTTCCCGGATAAATGTTTGACACGCCGGATTTCTTCATTATAATGATGACACTATGAAAAGGAGGATATGATGAAGCGGATTCTTCTATCGGTGCTCATAACGGCGGGTTTTACAGGTATAGCCGCCGCTCAGGATACGAATGCGGTTCAGCCCGCGCAGGCGACGAATACGAATACAGGGATTCCCGAGGCGGGCGTAGCGTTCAAGCCGTTCCCGTTGGTTTTCTATGATGCGGACGCGGGATTCGGATTCGGCGTAAGCGTATCGCTTTTCGGGTACGACGGCAAATCGAAAGAATATCTCTGGAAGATTTATTCCGAGTTTACTTATACCCTGAAGGGACAGATGGACCCGGATATCCGTTTCGATATACCCGCGTTATGGATAGCGGGACAACCGTTCCGCGTGCAGGGTATGGGTGAATATATATTCGCGCTCGCCGAGAACTTCTACGGTTACGCGAACTCCATCGTCGATCCCGCGATGACGCTCGGGTATACCAACCTGACGAACTACCTCTTCGAGCAGAAACATCCCTATCTCTATTTCACCATCAGTACTCCGTTGGCATGGGGGAAATCGTTCGGCTATGATAAGACGTTCGATCTGCTGATAGGGACTTATATAGAAGGATATAGCTTTACCAGCAACTCGACGCAGCCGGTCAAGCATCCCTCCTACCTGCTGACATCCCAGCCTTATGGTTTCGCCGGCGGGACAGTCTGGTCGATGATGGTCGGCTTCCGTTTCGATAACCGCGACTTCGAGCCGAACCCTCATTCGGGGACATATAACGAAATTATGGCGGAGTTCGCCCTCGCCGGGATATATAATTACTCCCGCCTGACATTCAAGCATTCCGCGTACTTCGACCCGTTCCCGTCCTATAAGCGTCTCGTGATCGCGGAACGTCTGATGGTCGACCAGCTTTTCGGCGATGTACCGTTCTTCAAGGCGCAGAAATTCGGCGGGGTACAGTCGTTCGACGGTATCGGCGGGAACGATACGATGCGCGGTATCCCTAAGTACCGTTTTATCGACAACCTGAAAATGGTATTTTCGCCTGAAATCCGCTGGCGCTTCCTCGACTTCGGGCCGTTCCTCTGGGATATGTGGCATCTCGAACTCGTACTGTTCTCCGATATCGGAGGGGCATGGCGTGATTTCGCGGCGCTGAATCTCAGTGAAATCCAGGTAACATACGGCGCGGGTTTACGTATCCTCTGGGGCGAAGACTTTATTATCGCCGCCGACTTCGGATTCTGGAGAGACCAGATGGGCATGTATATCGGTTTCGACCATCAATTTTAAAACATCAAGCCCCCTCAATGGGGGCTTTTTTTATGATGACAAATTGCATTGTCATTGCGATGCCCCCAAAGGGGGTAAAGCAATCTATTTTAATAATGTGTATCATTTTATATAGACTGCTTCGTCACAATATTCCCTGTCTACCTTCGGTAGAAGGCAGGCTCGCAGTGACAGAAAATGGTAAGAATTGCGACTTCGTCAACACGACCCGAAATGGGGGTTTTTTATAGGAGCGGAGCATGAACGACGGAAAAACAAGGTTCTCGAACCGGGTGGATAACTATGCGAAACACCGCCCGGGCTATCCCGCGGAGGCGGTCGATTACTTGTTCAGCGAAGCCGGGTTCGCGTCCGGGTCGGCGGTCGCGGATATGGGCGCGGGGACGGGGATATTCACCCGTATCCTATTGGAGCGCGGCGCGAAGGTGTACGCGGTCGAGCCGAACGCGGAAATGCTCGCGCAGGCGGAGAATGACCTTTCGGGGATAGCGGGGTTTATCCCGGTGCACGCGCCCGCCGAGGAGACAGGCCTCGATAGCGGAATCGTCGATTTTATCACCGCCGCGCAGGCGTTCCACTGGTTCGATTTCGACGGAGCGAAGCGGGAGTTCGCGAGAATCCTGAAGCCCGGCGGGAAGGCCGTCCTGATATGGAACGACCGTGTGACCGAGGGGGATAGTTTCGGTAAGGAGTATGACGGCTTATTACAGCGGTATGTATACCGTTATGATACCCTCGTGCATAAGCGGTTCAGTATCGGCGATTTTGCCGGGCTTTTTGCGGACGGTGTATTTCGCACCGCCGTATTCGACAATTCGCAGGAGTTCGATTTCGACGGGATGAGGGGGCGGATGTTGTCCAGTTCGTATGCGCCGCTCGAGGGGGAAACGAATTATGAGGAGATTATGGCAGGCCTGCGGGAGATATTCGAACGGAATCAGTCCGGCGGGAAGGTGAAATTAAAATATCAGACTCAGCTATTCTGGGGGGAAGTTTAGACACACCCTGGTCATGCTGAGCGAGTCGAAGCATGAGCGAGTCGAAGCATGAGCGAGTCGAAGCATGAGCGCTTGCCCCGCGCTCATCGCGGGGAGTCGAAGGAAAATAAAGCCTACCTGTCCACCACGAACGCGATTTTACAATGGGCTTTATAGTTGACGACCTTACCGTCCTTGACATCGGCCTTAAATCCGAGGACGTCCACACCGGTGATTTCCTTTACCGTCTTGGATGCTTCGGCTACGGCGTTGGAAGCGGCGTCCTCCCAGCTCTTTTTCGATTCGGCGAGAATTTCGATGACTTTTATTATCGGCATATCGGCCTCCTTATTACTAATGAAATTGTAGGATATTTTTTCTGTAATTGCAAGCGAAATAGTGGTTAATATTGAATTTCTACCCATATTCCTTCCGAAAATGAATGAAATGAATGGACTATTGACAATCATTGGGAGTTGATATATAGTTTATTCGTCGATTTGTTATGGTTAAAAGGAGCAGGTATGCCGAAAAAGTCTAAGTCCGGGACGACGGGAAGCGACACCCGGGACCTGATGAAAAAAATCATTGAGAAAGAGAACGAGATAAAGCGTCTGAACAGTATTATGAAGACGAAGGACGATTATATCACGCATCTCGAAAAAGTTTCCGAGGCATACAACGCCCTTGCCACATTGGCGACGAAGGAACGGAAAGAAGCGGACGAAATAATACAGGCTCAGGAATTGATACGCGAGTATATGGTGAAGGAGATTAAGAACGCGGAGGATGTGATCCATGCGCACGAGAGTCTCCACGGGCTCGCGGTCAAGGAAAAAATCCAGGCCGAGGCTACCATCAAGGCGCTCGAGAATGTCGAGATACTCAGCGATCAGGAGAAATTGGAACGCGAACGGGTGATCGAGGCTCAGCAGAAAATTCTTGAACTCTCCGACCATGAAAAACGTTCCGCGGCGGACACGATCAAGGCGCGGGAAAATCTCCAATACCTGACCGATATCGAACGGCAGGAGGCTCAGCAGATTATTCAGGCCCGCGAGCATCTGTCGGAACTGACTATGATGGAGTTGTCCCAGCGCGATACCGCGTTACGGAATGTCCTCGAGATCAATCATTCTATCAGTTCGCTGACCGAAGCGGATATCCTGTTCGATAAAATTCTCCGCAGTCTCGTACAGTCCCTGAACGCCCAACGGGGTATCCTGTTTATCTCGAACGATGTGGAACTGCACCCGGAGAGTCTGTACCGTCTGGAACTTCGCGACCTTTCGAAAAAATCGTTCCGGTTCTCGTCGGGGGTGATCGACGAGGTGATCCGCACCAGAAAAAGTAAGATGATCGTCAACCAGAAGGTACGTATCGGGCGGAAAAATTACAATATTTCCATATTATGCGTTCCCCTGATCTATGAAAATAAGTCGCTGGGGGTAATCTACCTCGATACGGTATCCGATAACGAGACGTTCAAGCACCTCGACCTCGAGGTCGCGGAAATATTCTCGTCCCAGGCGTCAATCTCGGTAAACAATATCGCGCTTTACAACCGTATCCGTTTACAGAACGACGAGCTGCTCAAGCTCATCAATCTCAAGACCCAGTTTATGAGCCATGTCTCCGAGTACCTTGCCCATCCGGTGGAGAATATCCAGAAACAGCTCCAGAAGCTGATCGACGATACGACGATGAGTCCCGATGTAAAGCAGAAGGCGCTTCTGAGGATACTCGCGCAGGTCAATAAATTCGATAACACGGTCAATAAAGTACTGACTATCGCGTCGATCGAGCAGGAAGTGAACGACCTGTTCGCCGACAGGGTGAATTTCGCGCGGTTGTGCCGCGAAATCATCGACCGCCACAGCGAAGAACGCGAGAAGCGGAAGGTGACGGTTACGATGAATTTCTCGCCCGAATTCCAGAATTTCCTCGGGAACGAGACGGTTATTCGGACGATACTCGACGAACTGATTTCCAACGCTATCTTCTATAATAAACCAAACGGGATAGTCGATATCCGGGGTTACCAGAAGGACGATTTCCTCACGGTGGATGTTATCGATACCGGGCAGGGGATTAAAGATAAAGACCTCGATAATATATTCGCGCAGTTTTACCGAACCGAAGAATCCGCGGCGTTTAACGAATGGGGCGCCGGACTCGGGCTATATATGGTAAAAACGTTCATCGGGTACTATGGGGGTTCGGTTAAACTCAAGAGTAAATACGGGAGAGGCAGTACCTTCAGTATCTCATTCCTGATTCACTGATATAAGCGCGCATTTTCGGGCATATTTCCCGCTTATACCGATTCATATTCATTTCCGTAATTGCGGTATTTGATATTCTTATGAAATTCTGTTATAATATGATAGATTTTTAATGGAGGATATATTGTATTCCTTACGGGGTATTCCCATATCGAAAGGAATCGCTATAGGAAATGTGCTGATCCGGCATGATGTAATGAAAAGCGTGCATTATAACGCGCGGATTGACGATTTGCAGGTCGATTCCGAAGTCAAGCGTTATCGTGACGCTATCGCCAAGGTGCGTGAGGAAATCGAATCCCTCAAGAAGCGAAATCCCGAGCAGATGAACCAGCAGAACGCCCAGATCATCGATTTCTACTCTCTCCTTCTCGACGAGGATCTTTTCAATAAACAAGTACCCGATACGATAAAGAACCAGTTGTATCCCGCCGATGTGGCGATGGTATACGAACTGGAAAACATCAAGCGCGAGTTCGACAAGCTGGAGAACGAATATTTCCAGAGCCGTTACCTCGATTTTAAGGCGATTGCCGACCGTATTCTGCGGAAGTTGTTCGGCGATATCGATCTTTCCGCGATACAGGAACCGATCATTCTGGTGGCCGAGGAAGTTTCCGCCGCCGAAGTACTCCATATCCCTAAGGATTATGTGCTGGGCATTGCTACCGAATCCGGCGGTACGACATCCCATGCCGCGATTATCGCGGAATCATTGGAAATCCCGGCGGTATTCGGTATTAAGGACCTTCTCTCCTATGTGAAAAAGAAGGACCAGATAGTGGTCGACGGCTATAAAGGGATGGTGATCATCGACCCCGACGAGAACACCCGCGGGGATTACCAGCATATCAAGGCCGCATACAACGCAAAAGAAAAGGAAATCTTCCAGGTCGTCGCGCTCCCGTCGAAGACCTACGACGGCGAGGATGTGCAGATATACGCTAATGTCTCCAATAACATGGATTTGAATATAGCCCGGCGGCATGGCGCCGAGGGTATCGGGCTTTTTCGTACCGAGCTGGCGTTTATCGCGGCTCAAAAGTTTCTTTCCGAAGTCGAACAGTTCGAACTCTACAAGGAATTCCTCCTGCTGTTCCAGGAGAAGGATGTGGTCATACGCACCCTCGATATCGGCGGCGACAAGTTCTTTATTAACGATAATGTACCGCGCGACCCGAACCCCTTCCTCGGATGGCGGTCAACCCGGGTGTTCCTGAAGGAAGTGGATAAGTTCAAGCAGCAGCTCCGGGCGATTATCCGCGCGAGCGTGTTTAACGATAACGTGAAAATTATGATACCGATGATATCCTGCGTGGACGAAGTCCGCAGGGTTAAGGAAATATTCAAGCAGTGCGAGAGCGAAGTGAAGAGCGAGGGGAAACCGTTCAAGTATAACATCCCGGTCGGTATTATGATAGAAATACCGTCGGCGGCGCTCCTGTCCGACAAGCTCTCGAAGGAAGCCGCGTTTTTCAGTATCGGTACCAACGATCTGGTTCAGTACACGCTCGCGGTGGACAGGAACAACCAGTCGGTGGCGAAGTTCTATCAGCCGCTCAACCCCGCTGTGCTGTATCTCATCCGCCTCACTATCCATAACGCCCGCCGGAATCATATCCCGCTATCGGTATGCGGCGAGATCGCGCGTAATCCGTTGTATATCCGTCTCCTCCTCGGCATGGGGCTGCGCAAGTTCAGTATCAACCCCGCGTATATCCCGCTGGTCAAGTCCATCATTATCAAGTCTAATTCCAAGGACACCCAGGTATTATGGGACAGCGTGAAGAATAAAAGCACCCCGCAGGAGATCGAGGATATCCTCAAGACCGACCTCAAGCGGAATCTTCTCGAGATCTACGAATCCTATTTCTATGACGAGAAGCGCGACTGGAAAGGCCTGCAGATTTAGGGCTTGTTAAAGAAGACTGAGATTCAACTATTTTCCGTCACTGCGATGAGCAAAGCGAAGAAGCAGTCAATCTAACAATATACACTATAACAGATAGATTGCTTCAGCTATGGTTCGGCATCCCGCTGAACGCGGGACCTGTCTACCTTCTACCGAAGGTAGAAGGCAGGCAAGCGCTCACCATGACGCCTCGCGATGACAAAACAGCGTTTGTCAACACACCTATTAGTAGCGGCTACTTTCCTGTCAGCGGGTTATAGTAATCGAAGAAAGCGGGATATATCGCAGACATTTCCTTCTTTATTTTATCAAATTTTTTCTTCAGGTAAGGATCGTTCTCAATCCATTTTATCGCATCGGAGTATTCGGCGGGAGTCATCATAGCCGCGAAAATCTCCGCGCGATCCTGATATATATCGTTCATACTATACCCGTTAAGAAAACCCTCTTGGGGATGTTCCTTAAATGTGTTGATATCCGTCAGATTATAAGGCGATTTATCGGAATATTTCGTGCCCGGCGCGTTCAGGGCTTTCCACTCCTGTAGAAGATTGGGATTGTATTTCCAGTTATCGATATAGTGCATGAATTCATGCGCGAACACATGCGACACCCAACTTTCGGAAAGGTTGACTGTGATAAATATCAATTTCTCGCTGAAGTCAAAATGTCCCCCGACGGGCTGGTCGAGAAAAATGATTTCCTTTACAAACACGACGCCTTTCAACCCGGTTTTTTTAATAAACTCCGGGGGATAGCGTTTGAGGGCAAGAATCAACGCCGGGAAATATTTTTCGGTAAGTTTTTCCTTATCCGCATCGGCCAGATTTTTATAAGAACCGGTTTCTTTTACTTTATATCCCGCGTTAAAATCTCCATACAGTATATCTAACCCATATAACGATTCGATTTCTTTAATCCCGCCGGTATGCCATTTCTTCAGGTTTTCCTTCGACTCACCGCCAGGATTCTTTGATTTCAGGTTGAGCGTGATTTCTTTTACCTTTCGGATAGACATGAACTGCTCCATAGTGTCCATCCGCAATACCTGAAAGATAGCATATACCGGAAAATTTCCTTCCCCGAATACCGCGAGCATCTCAGCCTCGGAAATTTCCAGTTCGAGTATATCGCGGGAATAAGAATTGTCCTTCATCACGATGTATTCCAGAGAATACACGGTAAGTTTGCGCTGATCGTCGTGGAGAACAAACTGCGCCATGACGGTTTTTCCTTTAAGTCCCGTTAGTTTCAGGTTTTTCACTATAACCTGATACCCATAGCCGTCTTTCTTCGTCAGTTTTACATTTTCAAGTATCTGCACATCGCCTACCGTGGCTTCGGAATACCCCGATGTCAGTGTAGTCAGAAGAATATAACATATGAGTATATATTTCATACGATCCTCCCCTCACATCAGTTTACATTATAACAAAGCTGAGTAAAAATGCAAATAATGGAATCATTCACGGTTAAACATTAAAAAAAATATTGACATTCAACTCCTTTTGGGTTAAAGTATGTAGAAAGGGATGAGCAGGGAAAATTTATCTGGGGGCCGCATGAGACAGTTATTCTCTCGTATCGTAACCGGATGGTTTCTTCTATTGTTGCCTTTCGCATCTATTACCGCCGCCGATGGGCATAAAGAAATCCTGATCGTCCATTCCTATAGCCAGGGGCTTGAGTGGACGGACAATATCACGATGGGTATTCTATCCACCCTTGCGAACTCCGAGTACTCCGGCATCATGTTCCATATCGAATATCTCGATACTAAAAGCTATTTTTCCCCCGGATACATCAACCAGCTTTTCGATATATTTCAGAAGAAATTCAAAGATAAGCATTTCGACGTGATTATCTCTTCCGATGACGATGCGTTTAACTTCCTGTTAGACCACCAATCCTTATTATTCCCGAATACCCCGGTCGTTTTCTGCGGCGTGAATTATCTCGATCCCGCGAAACTGCGGAATAAACCGTTATTCACCGGTATCGAGGAAAAGTACGACCTTGAGGGAACTATCAGCCTGATGCTCAAACTGCATCCGCTCGCGAAAGAGATATTTGTCGTAAACGATAAAACCACCACAGGGGTGGGCAACCTCAAACGTCTGGAGGAGGTAATGCCGTTATTTACGGCGCAGGTTGAATTTGTGTTTTCGGATGATATGGTAATGAAAGACCTGCTGAAAAAGCTCAGCGAGCTGACGCCGGATACGCTTGTTCTTCTGCTTACCTATAACCGCGATAAAGCCGGGGTGAATTATAGTTATACCGAGGGCGGCGAAATAATATCCAAGGCCAGCCCCGTCCCGGTATATGTGGTATGGGATTTTTATCTCGGTAAGGGCGTCGTGGGCGGACTGGTGACCAGCGGATTCCTACAGGGGAAAATGGCCGCGCAGATGGCGATTAAAATTTTAAACGGCGAAAGCGTGACCAATATTCCCGTGGTACAGGAAGACGTCAACCAGTATATGTTCGATTACGAGCAGTTGATGAAATTTTTTATCCCTCTATCCGAAATACCCGGACAGAGCGTGATTATCAATCGGCCGCTTTCGTTCTATGAGCAGAATAAAGTTCTGGTCTGGGTGATCGGCGCTGGGATATTCGGGCTCCTTGCCGCGCTCGGGATACTCTATATCGTCCAGCTGCGGACGCGCAAGGCCTATCTTCATAGCCAAGACCGTTATCAAAAGCTTGCGCAGGCCTCCCATGAGGGGATAGTCCTGCATATGGATCAGAAGATTATCGACGTGAACGACAGTTACGCCAGAATGACCGGCTATAAAGTGCAGGAAATGATGGGGATGAATATTTATAAGATTATCGCCGCCGACGACCGGGAACGGGTATCGAAACTGATCGAGGGGGGCTTCGATGAACCCTTCGAACTGAAACTGCTCCGTAAGGACGGTTCCATATTCTGGGCCGAGGCGAACGGACGGAATATGAAGTACAAGGGCGGGGTTCTCCGGGTCGCCGCCGTAAGGGATATTACCGACGAGAAAAAGTCGAAGGAGGCGATGAAGCGCTGGTTCGATTTCGAACGGACGGTTTCCTCGGTTCTTTCGCATTATATAGGGATTACGGATATCGACGCGGCGATTAACGCGTCTCTGGCGGAGCTCGGGCTTTTTATCAAGGCCGACCGCGTCTATGTATTCATGATTAATACCGACGGGAGCACGATGGATAATACGCATGAATGGTGCGCCGCCGGGGTGGATAAACAGATCGATAATCTGAAGAATATGAGCGTGGAATCTTTCCCGTGGTGGGACGACCGCATCAAGCACGGTGAAAGTATACTGATCGAGGATGTTTCTCTTCTTCCCGCGGAGGCTGTCGCCGAAAAAGAGATACTGGAGGCGCAGGGTATCCTTGCATTGGTTGTGGTTCCCATACGTCGCGGTAAAAATGTCGTCGGTTTCGTCGGGGTCGATAATACCAAAACGACGGGGACATGGAGCGACGATTATATCGCGATACTCCGGCTTTTCGCCGAAGTATTGGGAAAAGTGTTGTCGACTACCGGGAAGTGACCGGGGAGGTGCCGTTAACGTGAATCAACCCGGGAGTTTCCAAAAGGTATCGTCCGTAGCATCCGTGTTATGGGATAACCTGCCGGAAAGTGGAAATAGCGGAAACATAGTCTTTTCCCCGTTCGGTATCTATCTTCTTCTCGCCGCCCTGAACGAGGGCGCGTCCGGAAAGACGGCGGAAATCCTGTCCGCGTTCCTCGGTATCGGTTCGCCCGAACCTGTCCGCGCGGAGGCCGTCCGCTTTTTTACGTTTCCATCGCGACGGACAAGCGAGTCCCTCCTCACTATTGCCAATCTGTTCCTGATAAAAAACACTTTTAACGTTTCCGAAAATTTCCTCTTGACCATCCGGGAATATTACCGGTTTTATGCCGAACGTTCGGCGTTCGATAGCGCGGTATTAACGACGGTCAACAAATGGGCGTCCGAAAATACGGGCGGCAGGATAAACGAGGTTCTGCGCGCGCTAACCCCGGACGAGGTGATGGTTCTGGTCAACTCGATCCTCTTCACCGGGCAGTGGGAGACCCCGTTTCAAAGCGGCGCGACCCGTCAGGGGAATTTTACCAATCTTGACGGGACTATCTCCGGGGCGAATATGATGTTCCTGCGCGACGAAATGGAGTATTATCATTGCGCGGATTATTCCGCGGTCCGGCTGAAATATACGGGCGGGCGTTTCTCGATGATTTTTCTGCTCCCGGAGGCGGACGCATCCGGCGGCGGGATATTTTCAACCGTGCTAAGCGACGGTATCCCGTTCCCCAAGGGCGGGAGTTACGGCGAGCTCCGGGCTCCGCGTATCGGGCTATCGAACGAAATAAACGCGGATGAAATATTAAAAAAAGCCGGACTGGCGAATCTGTTCTCGCCGGACGCGAACCTGACCGGGATTAATCCCGACGGTATGCTGAACGCGAACCGGGTTATCCAGCGGAATAGCCTGTCTGTCGACGAAGCGGGCACTATCGCGGCTTCGGTTACCGCGGCGACAGTGGCGTTCCGGGGGATGAATCCCCGCAAGCCGGACTTCTCGATAACCTGCGACCGGACGTATTACCTGTTATTACGGGACGAAGTTTTCGGCGTTCCGCTGATCGCGGCGAGGGTCGCCGAAATGTAACACCGCTATGTTATCGGCGGCGGGAAAGTACGTATTATGATTAAGTACAATAATGGAGGAATTATGAAAAAGATATTCGCGGGCGTATTCGCCGCCGTGATGGCGATGGGATTGATGACGGGATGTCAGGATGGCGCTACTGTCTCACCCGAATGGAAGTCGGTTAAACTGGACGCGAAAGTCCTCAAGGGCCAGCAGGAATTCGGGTGGAATCTCCTCAAGAAGCTGTATTCCGCGAAGCCGGACGGGAATATCATCCTTTCGCCGGTATCGGTATCGTTCGCGTTATCCTGCGCGCTCGACGGCGCGTCGGGGGAGACTCTCGCGCAGATGAAAGCCGTGATGGGGATGCAGGATGCTTCGGCGGCGGGTATCCATACCAATATCGGGTTCCTGATGTACAGCCTGCTGAACCGCGACCCGGAAGTCCTGTTATCGATCGCGAACTCCCTGTGGGTGATGAAGGGCGATTCGCTTATGGAGGACTACAGGAAATCGGTTAAAACTTTCTACAACGCCGAGACGGCGGTGATCGATCCCAGCGACGCCGGAATGGTCGGGCGTATCAACGATTGGGTAAAGGGCGCGACGAAGGGAATGATCGATTCGATCATCGGCCAGATACCCGACGGGTTGAGCGTGCTGATTCTCAACGCGGTCTATTTCAAGGGTGTGTGGGCTCAGCCGTTTCCCGTGGGGATGACCGCCGATCTGCCGTTTACCTGCTTCGATAAGACGAAAAAAACGACGAAAATGATGTATATGCAGGCGAAACTCCCGTACTATGAGGAGAAGGGCTTCCAGTCGGTGTCGATGGACTACGGGAAGGGGAAATTCGCGATGGCGGTCGTGCTCCCCGCGCAGGGAACCGATATGGCCGCGTTTATCAACTCTTTCGGCGCGGATAAATGGAACACGGTTATCGCCGGGATGGGGATTGTTAAGGTCGAGATGGGGATGCACCGTTTTACCGCCGAATCCGACCTCGGACTGAACGATACCATGATGGCGCTCGGAATGCCCGCCGCATTCGGGGGAGGCTTCGATAAAATGGTCGCCGGGGAGAACCTCTTCATCTCAGTGATCAAGCAGAAAGCGAAGATCATAGTGAACGAGCAGGGAAGCGAGGCGTCGGCGGTCACCGCGATACAGATTACGAAATCCTCAGTGGAGGCTCCCGAAAAGATGTACCGCATGATATGCGACCGCCCGTTCCTTTACGCGATCGTCGACCGTGAGACGGGTATCCCGCTGTTCATGGGAGTGATGGGCAATCCGTAATAATGAACGGACTTGACAAAATAATCAATTAACGATATTATCAAATCTGAGGTGTTTCCAACGGAGGAGCGGGTATGCTGAGAAAAAGCGGAGGGATATTCTTATCAATAATACTGATCGGGCTATTATCGGGCTGTCCCGGGAAATCCTCCGTGCCCAAAGCGGGCGGGTCCGCTGTCCTGAAAGCGGTTCTGATTATGGAGGACGATTACGACGACCCGGGATTGAACAATATCGCCGACAGCGTTCGCGCCGACTTCTCCTATATATCGAAACTGCTGGACGTGCTGGAAAAGTACGGGGTCATCAATGTCGATAAGATTGTTCTGCGCGGAGCCGACGCTACCAAGGACAATATCGTCAAGGTGCTGAAGAAGCTCAAGCTGAATAAAAACGACGTGCTGATGGTGTATTTTTCCGGGCACGGCGGGATGGAGAATGGACAGTTGTTCCTCGAAACCGCCGATATCGAGCAGCTTTACCGCGGCGAACTGGAGGAAATAGTCGAGGCGAAGGATGCCAAGCTCAAGCTCGTATTTACCGATGCGTGCAGCAGTTCCATCGACGGGTTGATCGCTGTCAAGACCCTCGGCGGGATCAACAAGGCGAACAAACAGCAGGCGCTCGTGGAAATCTATAAAAACCTGTTCCTGAACCATGAGGGGATGCTCTATATGACCGCCGCCTCCGAGGGCGAGTACGCATGGTCGGGCGACCGCGGCGGGGCGTTTACCGAATCCCTGATATACGAGACTCTCCTCCAGAACCCCAAACCGACATGGGAAGAAGTATGCAAGTCCGCGAAGAAAAAGACGCAGGATAAATTCCAGAAGATGGTCAGCATGGGGCTGATCGATTCCGCGACGTTGAAGGATATGAAAAATGACGGGATCAAGAACCAGACGCCGAAGGTTTATTCCATGCCCGTCCTCAAAAACGAAGTGACGGTTGACGAGGGGAAAATTGACGATTACCAGGATGTGGACAAAGAGGAAAAGTCGGATATAAAAATCAAGAATATCTCCGGTAAGGCGGTGACCTTCTATTTCGACAACAACACATCGGAGGATAATTGGGATTTCGGGAATACCGAGGAAATCAACCTTGCGTCCGGCAAGTCCACCGACTTATACTCGGATAACGATAAAGCGGTGGTGTTCTTCATCATCGGCGAGGACGAGGGAAACTTCTTCGAGCTGAACTCCGGGAATTATCTCATCGACTATGCTAAAAAGGGCGAACTCGGGATATTCTACGACGAGGGAGAATCGGCCGATGACAATCAGGGCGGCGATAAGGACGACTTCTGGATATGGGATAGTGTCGATGAGGACGGCGATAATAGCGACGAGATCGATAATATCAAGAGCGAGGACGAGTGGGATTGGAGTACCGACGATTATAACGATAATTCCGGTGATAATAACGATAGCGATGACGACGGCGGTACGGATCATTTCTTCGGGAAATAGCCGCTTGATGTAATAAAAGGGGGAAGGAATGACTTTGTCGAGGCGGGGAGAATTGTTATTACAGACTACTTTAAAATCCATTGAGGAAGAGTTGGAGAAATTCAGCCGGATACGGACTAAGGCGTACTATCCCGCTGCGGGGGAATCGGGGGTTCGGACTATCGAATACCGGGATATTGTGGACAAGCTGGTCGTCAGTTTCGATTTAAAGGATCCCCACAGCGACCGCCGTAATGAGTACAGCACTTATATCTACGACCTCGGGATGAAAATCCTTCACCTGAAAACCCAGATCGAATCTCCTTATACCTATATTATCGCGGAGCAGACGGGCGATAACGGGCTCCGGTTATTCGTCAACGATATGAACCTGAAAATTTCTATCGTGAAGAATTATGTTTACCGTGACAAAAAACTCGTATACATCAATGATGGTAATTAGATGGATTGATGCTGCGTTCTAACGCGCGTCGGACTTGACCATCCGTACCGAACTGGGCCTGAATCCCATCCCGCTCCAGAAACGGTGGGCGTCGCCGTCATGCTGGGAAATATCCAGCGTCAGCGTCGATTGCTTCGGAAGGTACTCGTCCGCCAGTTTGCGGAATATCGCTTCCGGTACGCCCGGTTCATTATAGCCGGGATGGATATAAAAATCGCTGATTGTCGTCGTCATCGAATCGAGATTGACCGGGTCTGCCTCGTCGTAAAACACGCTGTACCCGGCAAGTACGCCGTCCTTCTCGATAATCACCACGCTCCATCCGCCCATAATTTTACCGATGAGCTCTTTTTCCAGAATAATCCGGTTGGTTCCGTCGAAGGATTCGGCTTCGCGGAACTCGGCCAGTATCGGCGCGTCGGATAAACGCGCGGGCCTGAGTTTGATATTCATAGATTTCCTCTCCCTTGTTTGGGTTATAAGGGTACGGCAGCCCCTGTTCGAGGGGACGCCTGCAATAATATAAACATATTTTTAGGATACGGCAAGTCATTCAGCGCGGCCTCAGGGGAGGCGGATGACAAATCCCCGTCATGCTGAGCCAGTCGAAGCATGAGCCAGTCGAAGCATGAGCCAGTCGAAGCATGAGCCAGTCGAAGCATGAGCGCTTGGGGCTGTTTCAAAAGTGTATTTTTACCTGTAATGTTTTATCACCGCGAGCGGCAGACAGGGAACGAAGAGACGAAGCAGTCTGTTTAATTCTTTATGGGTTATTTAAATAGATTACTTCACCCCGCGCATCGAAAATATATTGCAGCGCGGGGTTCGCAATGACAAGCCTTCTCTAATATAGGACTTTTGGGAAAACCCCGTCGAAGCATGAGCGCTTGCACCGCGTTTATCGCAGATGTCCCCGCGGCGGGTGGTTTCCGGGCATAACGGATTGCATTTGCTGAAGCAGAAGGAGATGTTCCGGCATAATTTCGCCGTCGGGGATCATCCCGTCCAGAGCGGAGTCGTGGGAAAGGAACACGAGAAGATTCGGGTCGGCCTGCATCCATGCCCGCGTCAGTACGATTTGCTCGATATAGGCGGACGGGTCGTCTGCGGTATGATACGGCGGAAACTGCATCCCGGCCAGCCCCTCGACCAAGTCCCCCGCGAACAGGAGGCGGAAACCGCCGTAGTGCGCGAGAAACGATAGCCCGCCATAGGTATGTCCCGGAGTAGAGAGTACCGTGATATCGGGACAACCGGGCAATTCGGCGTGCGGGAACGGATAATACCCGTCGAGGAAATCCACCGGGCGGAATACGGCGATATTCCGGTGCGCGAGATGGCGTTTGATATACGCGCGGCGCGCGCTCATCGGCCGCATCGCGTCGCGAAGTTCCGTGTCATGGATATATACCGTTTCGGGGCGGAGTGTGTCGAGGTTGCCGGTATGGTCGGAGTGGAGATGGGTCATGCAGACGATATGACGCGACGCGCGGGGGAAAAGCCCTGCTAGACGGGGTATGCGTTCGGGGCGGTACGACGATTCCCGGGCATGCCCCATCGGGTAACGCCTGGCGTCCAGACCCGAGTCGAAATAGACGACCGTATCGCCGAACCCGGCTGCATAGATAATCACAGGAATCCGTACCGGGTCGTCCGGGCGCATCCGGTACTGCGCGAGACCCGCCGCGCTCAGCCTGTCGGCGGCGCGGATAGTCAGGTATCCGGTGTTGAGTTTATAGAGCGTTAGTTCCGCCATCGGCGCGGCCAATCCTAGTACGCGAAGATGATATTCATCAGAACGCCCGGGGACTTATTCGCCTCCCACGCCTTCATCAATGCCTCCGCGACCTGCGGGTCGTTCTGGAGTTTATAGATAACGGGAGGAACCTCGCCGTTCACCTCGATCGATTTCGAAAGCAGGGCGTCGGTCAGGTATTTCTTGGAATGCATCGCCGATTGCGGCGATACCGCGTTTATCTCTCCGTCGAGATACCCTTGCATAATGATTTCCGCGACGTCCTTTTTATCGATATTAAACGCTTTGGATAGCACGTCGAGATTGTGCCCGTTGATACGCGCGGCTTCGTCTATCAGGAGGCTGATTTCCGCCTGCTGATTCTGGGGCGGGGTGACATTCTTCACGGTGGTAATGATTCCGGTGACAATCAGGCTGACTCCCGCGATAATCAGGATGACCGCGAGCGTGGTGCTGAGGCTTCCCGACGTATCGGAGTAACGGGTGGTGGCGTCGCTGGACGCCTGGGTGGAGGACTGGCTGGCTTCCTCGCTCGACGCCCGGCACGAACCGTCGGTCGACGACTCGGAGGAGGATTGCACCGAACTGTCGACGGAGGATTTCGACGACGCCTGCGCCGAAGAATCCTCTCCGATCAGCGCGTATAAATTCGTCCCACAGAGTACGAATGCGTTAAAAAACGCGAGAATTAACCCGATACATATTCCCTTTCTCATTTAGACCCTCCAAATTAACTCTCTCTATATAATATGTTTCTAAATATTTAAAATTTCAATAAATTCTGAAAAGATTTGCATAATTCCTTCAAAGCATTTTATCAGGGCAATCGACAATTGTCAACTTCAATCTGCTTCGGGTGCGTATAAAAAACGGCGGGACTAAACCAGCCCCGCCGGGAATATTTACCGGAGAATTGTCAGAACGCGAAAACCATACTCATAATTTCAGCGGGAGATTTGTGATTCTCCATCGCGGTCATAATCGCCTGGAGTTTCGCGGGATCGTCATGGAGTTTCTCGATAATCGTCGAATGAGCCCCGTTTATCTCGATCGATTTCGAGAGAAGGGTCTCCGAGAGATACGCCATCGATGCGTCGGCGGATTCGGGGGTCAGGGCGGAAACTTTCCGGTCGATATATCCCTGCATAATAATCTCCGCGATTGTCGTCTTATCGAGAGCGTAAACTTTGGACAGCACGTCGAGATTATGGCCGTTCATACGCGCGGCTTCGTCGACCAGGATACTCACTTCCACCTGCGGGTTCGGCTTCTTTTCTCCGCCGGTTCCCGTGGTGGTACAAATACCCCACACGATCAGACCCGCCGCGCCTAAGACGACAAGGATAAGCAGGGTATAGGTCACGCTTACCGACGGTTCCGAGGCCTGGCCGGATGATTGCCCGGATGATTGTCCCGAAGATTGGGCGGAGGTATCCGCGAACGATGCGAACACCGGCACGACCGACGCAGTATTGAGCATTCCCAGTATCAGCCCGAACGATATCCATTTCTTTATCATGTTTCACCTCCAAATGCCTGATGGACGGTTAAAAAATAGTTACATTTAATAAATTGTTTATATATAGTATTACCCGTTTTTCAGGGATTTCAATACTCAAATCGGAGTATTTTACCCGTTCGAGACAGTACTATCGGTCAAAAACCCGAGGGGTGAGGGTATTTTCGAGAAATCGCCCGTGAAAATCAGCTTGTATTGCAGGTAAATAAACCCCTCCGTGTCGCCCCCGATCATGCCCTTATTCTTTTTCAGCAGGTCGAGCCAACGATCCTTATAATAACGGTTCTTTACCCATTCCCGCGAGTTGAGCGCGAGTATGAACATTTCGGGATGCTCGCCGAAAAAGTCGAGGATTTTCCGGTCGTCGTCGGGCGACGTGTAATAATACAGCAGGGTAACCGCTCCGAGAAACTCGGGACTGGCGTTCGTCCCGTAGTCGTCGATCAGCTTCAGTACGCGCTCCAAGCCATTTTCCGCGCCGGGCTTGAGGAACGAATCCACCGCCTTTCGCGTCTCCATCGCCAGTTTGAACATCGCCGGGTCGGCGTTCGTCTGATACACGAACGAGTTAAAGTCCGGGTTGAATCCCGCGTTACGGAAGTCCCATACTTTTTTCAAATCCTCCGCCGTGTTGGAGCACCCTATCAGTATAAAAAAAACGAGAATGAACGGGATTGTTTTCATAGTATTTCCATATTTTTCTGATTATATTACGATTATTATGATTTGTCAAGTAGTCTTTAAATTCCCCAAGTATAAAAAGTTCTTGCGGGAATCGATGGTCTGATATAAGATATATGCGGAGGCTCCATTGAAGAGACGGGTCGTTTTATACGCATGGATATTTCTCATCTGCCGGTTCGTCCCGGCGTTTCCGCAGGAATGGGATACGTCGGGCCTGATCGATAAAATCGCCGCGGATACCCCGTTACGGATAGTCGATAACCCGCAGTGCCCGTGGACGAAGCAGGAGCTCGAAGCGGCGCTCGCGTTGTTCGACAAACTCCCCGAGGAATACCGTGCGATGATGCCCGTGACGCTCAAGAAGACGGTCAAGCCCCTCCCCGGCGGGCATTCATGGAAGGATAAATGCGCCGTCGACCTCTGGGGGCGCGCGGTCGAGCTGAACCTTGTCTACGAACTGCCTCTGCCTTGCACCGAGACCAACCTTTACCTCGGCGGTTTTTTCAGCCTGAGTATCGACAACCCCGTCCACCTGACAAACCGCCCCCCGGGCGTCGAGTTTTATAAATGGTGGGAACCTGTTCCGTACCAAATCACCTCCGACCCCGGCGCGGTCGCCCCGACTGTCCAGCGTCTCCTGCTCTACTGCCTGTCCCGCCTCCTCGACAGCGGGCACGGTTACAGCGATCAGGACGGATGGCGGATACTGGGGCGATTCTCCGGCCTCGACCTCCTCGGTAACTCCACCGAGAATCAGAAGATCGAGGGGTTTGTCTGCAAGGAGGGGATGGCGAGCCCGTGGGAGGATTTCGCGACATTCGCGGTGGAATTCTTCCTCCCGACCGGTTACCCCGACCCCGCGATGCATTTAATCAACCGTCTCCCGTGTAAATACGCCTATTTCCGCGCGCTCTTCCAGTCGATGCCCGACCCGCAGAAGGGGATGGTTTCCCCGTTCTGCTACTCGAACTGGATTAATCCCGCCGACGTCGATCATATCGAGCTCCTCTACGCCACACCGGTCGCGTCGTCCGCGGTGAACCTCGCGGGGCATATCCTCCTGATGATCCAGAAGAAGGGCGAGGGGGATGTGCAGGGTATATCGAAATGCATCAGCTTTGTCGCTAACGTTTACCACTACGGCAAGACCAAGGATCAGGGGCTGGTGTTTATGTTCAGGGGGATATTCGGCGCGTACCCGTCCATGATACAGGAGGAGACGTTCGCCGAGGTAATCACCCGCGCGCAGGTGCTCGAGAAACGGCATATCTACCGTATCAATCTGGTGCTCTCCCCGCAGGAGCTCGAGTACCTGATTATGCGGCTATGGGAGATGCGGAATACGTACAGCACGCCGTACCTGTTCTTCAACCGGAACTGCGGGACGCTGATCGTCGATCTGGTGAACGAGGTTTTCCCGCCGGGGAAGAAGGCCGCGATGGGGGAGCTTTTCGGGATGCCGAATAATCTCTGCGCGAAACTCTACTCGCTCGACCGCCTGTCGGGGTTCGTCTACCCCGAGTTCTGGAACAACACCACGATCGCGCGCTTCGCGACCATGCGGAACGCCGAAATCCGTGAAAAATATCTCCTGTTGATGAAGCCGTTCGCGCCGCAGACGGACGCGCTCGTTAAAATATTCGCCGATACGGTCTCGCGGGTGACGAATATCGACCGCGAGGAGGCGTATGACGCGTTGGTAGAGCACTACCTCGGAATTTATACGATGCAGACGCAGGGGTACGGCACAGCGCTTCCCAAGGAGTATTTCGACGCCGGGAGGCTTCTGCTCAAGTACCTGATCTATTCGCTCGACCGCGAGCGCTATCTGGGCTCTCCCGCCGTGCAGGCGAAGATCGCGAATAATGCGATTGTCGATGCGGTTATCCGAAACATATTCAAAATGAGGCTGTTCCTGATGCAGAACAACGCCGACGATCCCGATCCGTCCTACGAGATACAGCAGGAGTTCGAGGATTATTCGGTGGAGTACCGGAAAAAGGGGTCGTATGTATCGAACGCGTACCCGCTGAAAATCACCCTCGCGGGATTCCAGAGCGGGGGAGTGAATTACCTGTCGCTCGGGTTCAAGATGGGCTTCCTCTCGCAGAAAATGGGCGATCAGGGGATATTCGCGATGCGGAACGACGTCACATTGGAGCTCGGGACGTATGAGATGATACCCTATGCGTCGTTCGGCGCGATCGGGAGCGGGTTCGCGTCCGCGCCGCTTCTCTACGGGAGCCGATTCACCCTGCTGAAGCTGGAGCAGGCGATGAGCGGGACCGACGTGGATTATAACGGGTGGTTCCTGCCCGGGTTCGGCTTTACCCTGTGGGATAGTTTCTACAATATCGTGCCGGGCATAAAAAGCGAGATTAACGCGGTGGATATCCTGCTCAGCCTGTATGTCTTCGAAATTAACAATTTCGAGCATTTTCTCAGCATTGGTATCAAGGGCGGATTTTCTTATGTGTACGACAGCGCGGACAACCTCCAGCGCTATCTGGACGTCACCCCGAGGCTGGAGGCAAAATTCTACCTCTTCGGGAACTCCCAGAACATCGTGCGGCTGACCTCCGAATTGCAATACCGTTTCGGGTATTTTTTCGAGCCGTACATCGGATTCACCGATACCGTCCCGGTGATCTGGCGAACCGAGTTGACGTTCAGCTTCGGGCTGGGGAAGTACCGGAACGAAATCCTGTCGGTGGGGGGATGGTACGAACGGAAATGGACGGACGGGGCCGCCGGAGCGGGTATTTTCACATCGGAGGAATCGTTCGGGATCGCCGTCTCGATGAAATGGGACAATTTTTCCTTCGGTATCGATCTATATCATTTTCTGAACGCCGTATTCTAAAAATACTCCGATTGAGGTATTGAATGATTACCGTATTTATACTAAAATATTTATCATATTGTTCAGAGGTGCTTTATATAAATCCGGGGCTTTTAAATTTCCGGGTTCTATGAAACCGTCCTTAACCGGACGGTTTTTTTATTTACAAAACAGCGCATCATATTTATAATAATTCCTGAATGTAGCGGGAGCGTGCTATGACGTTTATGGAAATCAGGGATGCATGCCTCAGAAAGGGATACGCGGTCGAGGGGATGCCGTTCGGGCCGGAGGCTCTCGTATACAAGGTCTCGACGAAGATGTTCGCCCTGCTGTCGGAGGAAGGGAATATCCCGCGGCTCTCGCTGAAATGCGACCCGTATCTCGCGCAGGACTACCGCGAACGGTACCCGTCGGTAATCCCGGGGTATCACTTCAACAAGCGGCACTGGAACACGGTGATATGCGACGGGACTGTGCCGGACGCGGAAATCCTGAAGATGCTGGATCATTCTTACGATCTGGTGTACAGGAGTCTTAGTAAGAGTGAAAGGGATAGTCTGACGAAGGGATGATCGAGAGTCAGCCCGTCATCTCATCGAGAAAAAACACCCCGATATACTTTTTGTCTTTCTCCTTATAATAACGGATGATTTGTCCCCTGAATGCGTTACCGGGGGTAGGTTCCTCCGATAGGTAATGAAATTCCGCGATTTTACCCCTGTCCTCTTTATGAATCTCCCCCCTGTACTTTTTATCCACCTCCAGAAATCCGCCGTTGCCGGACAGATTTTTTATCAGGCAAACGATCGTGCGGTTATCGAGCTTCATTCTGAGATACTGGTAAACCTGAAAACGGGGGAAAGTCCTTTTTTCTTCCAGTTCGGTAGCTCTAAAGATATTCATCGAGCTGCTCCTCCATCCGGTTTTTAATATTTCCGGTAAAAGTATAGGCAGTCTCTGTTAATAGGTGATTAGACGCGGGTTAAGAATAGAAGAAATTATGAATTATGAGGAATGGGTGATTTGTTCCTCGCCGGGGAATTTACCGGATTTCACGTCGCCGATATAGCTCTGCACTGCGGAAAGAATCGAACCGTGAAGGTCGGCGTATTTTTTATTATGTTTCAGGTTCGTATCGGGATCCATCCCGAGCATATCGGTGATAACCAGCACCTGCCCGTCGGTAAAACGCCCCGCGCCGATGCCGATAGTGGGAATCCCTACCGAACCGGTGACCGCCTTCGCGGCTTCCTCGGTCGTGCCCTCGATAACCATCGCGAACGCGCCCGCTTTTTCGAGCGCCTGGGCGTCCATAATGAGCTTATCGGTCTCTTCGACCGTCTTACCCACGATACGGTAGCCGTAACGGTTCACCGACTGCGGGAGCAGCCCGATGTGCCCCATCACGGGGATACCGATAGAGGTCATCGCGACGATCAGTTCGCCGCGTTCCGCGCCGCCCTCGAGCTTGATAGCGTTCGCGCCGCTCTCCTTCATAAATCTCCCCGCGTTAAATACCCCCACGTCCAGCGACGTACCGTAGCTGAGGAACGGCATATCCGCGACTATGAACGACTGCATCGCGCCGTTGCGTACCGAACGGACATGGTGGATAACGTCCTCCATAGTAACCGGGAGGGTGTTCGAGTATCCCATGAACGCGGTCCCGAGGGAATCGCCCACCAGAAGGATATCCACCCCTGCGTTTTCCAGAATCTTCGCGGTAAGGTAATCGTACACGGTCAGCATGACGATTTTTTCTTTATTCTTCGAGGAAATTATTTTCGATACGGTCAAGGGATTATCCTCAGTTACATCGATTTTTTAGAAATGATCTTCCATTTACCGTCGAACTGCCGCAGGAGATAGTTCACATAGATCTCGGAGAAGGGCTTCACGGTTGTCCCCGGCTGAACGACCGGTTTTCCGCCTTGCTTTGCCTGGTCTATCTTGACCCGCCACTTGGTGTAGACAATCGCGAGGATATCGGCGTTATTGGTGTATATTTCTTCTTTCAGTATTTCGAAAAACTCGATCTTTTTCGATTCGCTCATAATAATACCGAGCGCGGCGGAATTGGTTCTTATCATATCGATAGTCATCTGGGTGCGTTTCTTTTCGGATAGCTCGGTGATTTCCAGAAGCTGTTCGAAATCGCTGTTCGCGAGCATCTTATTCGCGGCCTTTACCACACTGGTGGGACTTTTCGCATCATAATCGATCTTTTCCTTGATCTTCAGATAGACCAGCGCGGGAAACATGGCGATTATAGTCATGGCGACGAAAATCTTTCTAAAATTCATTTGCGGCTCCTAAAACCTTTTCGATACTCAATATATCGAATATATTACAAAAAACTTGATTTTTCAAGCGGAAAATAATAAAGTATTAGGTGAAAAATTATTAAGCAAGGAGAACTTTATGGCAGACAAGAAAGGACCCGGCGCAATACTCTATATTATTATCGCTTTCGTCGTCGGTCTCGGAGCGGGATTCGGTCTTACCAAACTTTTAGGGGGAGCGGTCTCCGGGGGGATTAAGACGGATAAAATCATGGTTCAATTGAATAAGACGTCCGATGTCGGCAGCGACTGGCTGGTAAAAATCGACGATTATGCGATATCCAAGTCCGAATTCGAAGACTCGTACAATCTGCTGAAAAGCACTTCTCCCCAGTTCGCCGGGTTATCGCCCCAGGATGAAGCGAAGCTGAAATGGCAGTATTTCGAAAGTATGATCGACGAATATATCGTTACGCTTCAGGCGGTCAATAAGGGTAATATGAACATAAAGACGGCAAATCTCCTGATCAATTCGTCCGCGAGACAGTCGATCTACACCCTTTACCTGAAGGACAATCTGCCTCTCGAGAGCAGCTTCAACCCGACCGATCAGGAAATCGAGCAATTCTACCAGCAGTATAAGGACCAGTTTAAGAAGTCCGGTTACAACGCCGAGCAGATCAAACAGGTCGCTATCGAAAACGTCAAGAAGCTGAAACTCCAGCAGTGGATGATGAGCTTTATCACCCATATCAAGGAAGGCTATAAGATCGAACGTAACTTCGACGCGATGAAGGCGCTCGGGATTACCGAGATGGGTATGGAAGGCGGGATGGGCGGCGGCGCAGGCCAGATGCTCCCGTCGCAGGGTATGCCTCAGCAGCCGATGCCTAAATAATCATAGACATTTTTATACCAAGGGGGCTCGTCGAGCCCTCTTTTTTTTTATAGTAATAAATAGTGGAAAAGAGGACTGTTTCCAGCCCTCTTTTTTATAGTAATAAATAGTGGAAAAGAGGACTGTTTCCAGCCCTCTTTGAAATGTCAACGGTGAATTAAACTGATTTTAGCCGCAGTCGCCTCAGACGCAGCGGCTATTTACGCGCGCTGTTGTAAAACTGAGAGATTATATCCTCGATCTCCCGTTTGACCTTCTTGCGGCTCTTGAGGAGTCCGCCGATCTTCTGGGACGACCGCATAACTGTAGTGTGCGCTTTCCCTCCAAAAAACTGCCCGATTTCGGTGAGTGAGAGCGAGGTGTACTCCGTGGCGAGATACATAGCGATCTGCCGGGGATAGGTGATGCTCTCCATTCGTTTCGGCGACTTGAGGTCGTTGATACTGACCCCGAAGAACTTGCTGACTACTTTCTGGATATCGGTAATCGTCAGGTTTTTGGGGGCTTCGATCTTTATCTTATCGCGGAGGATGTCCTTGGTAAGGTCCAGCGATATATCTTTCTTTTTCAGGCTGGAGTAGGCGATGACCTTTGTGAGCGAGCCCTCGAGGGTACGGATATCCGAATCGATATGCTCGGAGATATAGTCCACCACGTTATCGGGTATCTGGATATTGTCCTCTTTGGCTTTCTCGAGCAGGATTGCCTTGCGGGTCTCGTAGTCGGGGATTTTTATCTCGACCGTCAGGCCGGAGTCGAAACGGGTGCGGAGGCGTTCCTCGATAGCCTGGAGGCTCTTCGGGGGCTGGTCGCACGCGAAAACCATCTGCCTGCGGTCATGGAACAGTTCGTTGAATGTATGGAAAAGCTCGCTGAGCGTGGACGCCTTATTCTGGAGGAACTGGATATCGTCCATCAGGAGGACGTCGATATTACGGTATTTTTCGCGGAAACGGCTCCGGGTGGACTGCTTATCGTCGCGCACGGCCTCGACGAATTCGTTGGTGAACGCTTCGCTTGTGATATAGAGGATTTTCAAATCGGGCTTCTCGGCGAGTATTTTATGCGCGATAGCCTGGAGGAGGTGGGTTTTCCCGAGCGCGACGTTGCCGTAGATGAACAACGGGTTATAGCTGACACCGGGGAATTTGGCGACATTCAGCGCCGCCGCGTGCGCGAAGTCGTTAGAGTTCCCGACCACGTAATGTTCGAACGTATATTTAGGGTTCAGGGTCATGGGGTAAATATTCTGCTTCTGTACCTTCCGTCCGCGCTCCTTCGCTTCGGTGAAAGATTTTTCGTTTACCACTTCGATGCGGAAATGGTAATTCCGCTCGAAGAGCGTTTTTGAGATGGCCTGCGCGGAAAGCAGGAAGTTCTCGGAGAACCAACCCTTGGTAAATTCATCTGGCGCGCATAGTACTATGGTGTCGTCGTTCAAAATCTCCCGGAACTCAATTTTCCCCAGAATGGCGCTGTTTAATTGAGAATCGGTGGATTTTGATAGCTCGCTATAAATACTCGGCCAAATTTCCATAATCCCCTCTCAGAAAGTATTGATTAAACCCAACCCTTTTACCCATCTTAACCGCAATAATTATAATCTCTTTTGCAACCCTAACGCAAAGAAAAGTAAAATTGTTACAGGGTAAGTACTTAGAGGGTGTAAAAAATTGAGCAAAACCGGTTATTTTAATTCTATGTGGTATAACGAATTATAAGTAACCTTTATCTGCTTAACCTATAAGTACTTAACTTTTTACCCGAACACATTCCCCTTCCGTTTATTGCTAAAAAAAAGATAATTTCTTAAAATATATAGCTTTAGAAAATTTGTCGCTCATTTAAAAGTTTCGCACAGCAATGCACACGCTGTGCATTAAGAATGTCGGAATAATGGAGAATTTTTTTTATGTTTGAGAGAATTTATTTTGAGGAAGCCCTCAAACTCGCCCATTCGGTAAAAGGATCGACTTCTCCCAACCCCGCGGTCGGCGCGATAGTCGTAAAGGACGATTCGATAGTCGGCAGAGGCGCCACCCGGCAGGCGGGTAAGGAGCACGCCGAGGTGCTCGCTATCCGCGACGCGGGGAAAAAGTGCCCCGGCTCCACCATGTACATCACACTCGAACCGTGCGTCCTCTTCCCCGGTAAGCATACCGCATCCTGCGCGCAGGCGATTATCGACGCGGGGATTACCGAGGTGATTATCGGGATGCGCGACCCCAACCCCTATGTCAACGGTAAGGGTATCGAACTCCTTGAAAAAGCGGGAGTGTCCACCAAAATCCTGCACGAACGGGAGAGCGAGCTCCGCGAGCTCAACGAGGATTTCTTCAAGTATATCAGCACCGGTATCCCGTTCGTCTACGCGAAGTACGCGATGACTCTCGACGGGAATATCGCCAATATCGACGGGGATTCCCGATGGGTGAGCGGCGAGGAGAGTCTCAAATGGGTGCACAATTTCCGCAACAGGGTCGACGCGATTATGGTCGGGATAGGCACTGTTAAGAAGGACAATCCGCGCCTGAATGTCCGGCTTGTCCCTCTGGTCAAGAATCCCATGCGGGTGATAATCGACCCCAACGGGGAGACTCCCGACGGGTATCATGTCATGTCCGGCGAGGAGTCGAGCCTGTTTATTATTTCTCCCGCCGCGTCGAAGGAGTTCCGGGAGTTGTGCGGGCGGAACGGCAAACGTTTCGCGGAATTTCCCGCCCCGTTCGATATGCGCGAAGTCGTTGCGTACCTCGGTAAAACGGAGGGGATAGAGTCCCTGTTTATCGAAGGCGGGGGACGGCTGTTTTACAGCGCACTCCAGGCGGGGATTATCGATAAGGTGTACGCGCTGATCGCCCCGAAAATCCTCGGCGGTAAGGGTATCCAGCCGTTCGAGGGAGGGACGAAAATTCCCATGAGCCGCGCCCTAAGACTAAAGGACATTTCTGTCGAAAATATAGAAGGAGACGTACTGATTAAGGGGTATCTATGATTTTTCACCGCGACCCGAAGAAATCCTTTGCGCACGCGAAACATCTTTTCGACCTGGCGGATTTTAATGAGGCGGCGAAGTCGTTTCAACGGTCGTGGAATGCCCAGCGTTCGGAAAAATCCCTTTCCTATCTCATGCTGACCCATCTCCTCCGTTCCGACTTCAAATCCATCGCGCGCCTGATGAACGAGCGGGAATTCTACGGCGGGTTCTCGTGGTACACCCTGTTCTGGTGCCGTTTCCTGACCGGGGATTTCTACGAGCTCGACGATATCCTCGATACGATGCTGGAATGCGATAACTACTTCGTCCGCGCCTTTGCGCTCTATGAGATCATCAAACGCCGCAAATCGCGGGAACATCGCGCGAATGCCGGCCGTTACCTGCATCAGGCGGGATTGTCCTACGAGATGCCGATCGAGGAATACCGCGCGTCCCTCTATACCGAACTGATTCACGAACGTTACGATTCCGCGCTGTCGGAGGTTCGCAAGCTCATCATCGAGTTTCCCAGACAGCCCGAGGTGTATATCGATCTCTTCGAGGTGATGAACCGGACGGGGGATAAGGAGTTATTGAAGGAACTGATTTATGATAAAGCGGTACAGACGCATGCCCGGAACGATTACCGCCTGATGTACCTGATCTCGCGGGCGTTTTACTCGGCGGGCGATACGGAGAACGCGAAACTCGCGCTGAAGACCCTGACCGGGCTTTTCCGCTCGAATCCGGTGTTCTATTATAACCTCGGGAATATCTATTTCCGTCAGCGGAACTTCGGGAGCGCGGTCGAGCATTATAAGAAGGCCATCGAGTTCGCCCCGTTATTCGAACGCGCCCACTTCAACCTGGGGACTCTTTACCTCAAGGCGGGGTATCTGATAGACGCGGAACGGTCGCTCGAGGAGGCTGTCAGGCTCAGGAAAAAGCCGGATAATCTGAACAATCTGACCGCATGTTACATATCGGGTAAAAGGCTCGAAGACGCCTACGAATTCCTGCAGAGTCTGTCGAATGTCGACCGCGGCTTCAGGGAACGCTCCATAGAGCTTAAAAACCAGATAAAACAGGTACTCGTCCTGACGTAACGCCTATTCCCCGCCGATCAGCACGTCGTCGATCAGGATATGCGGGCTTCCCAGCCCCACCGGGAGCGGAGACTGTCCGCCCTTACCGCATCCGCCAAGCCCCCCGAATATCTTCAAATCGTCGCCGATCATCTTGATATTCTTCAACGTGGAGAATACGTTACCCGTCAGTACGACGTCGCGGAGGAGTTCGGCGATCTTGCCGTTACGTATCCGGTAGGCATACGCCGCGGAGAACGTGAACATCTCGTCGTCCGTCATCCCGCCGATATCGTCGCACGCGTAGATACCGTCGTCGATGGACGCGAGCATCCCGTCGAACGAGGCCGAGCCGTTCTCGATAAACGTGTTCGTCATGCGGACGATAGGCTGGAACGCCGAATTGATGGCGCGGGCGTTACCCGAAGGGGGCTCGTTCATCTTCGCGGCGGTCTCGCGGGAATGGAGCCGCCCGGTGAGGATGCCGTTTTTGATGAGGTAGTTCTTCCGGGCGGGGATGCCCTCGTCGTCGTACGGCGTGTATCCCGCGTAACCCGGCAGGGAACCGTCGTCAACGATATTCAGGTATTCCGGGCCGAACTCCTTTCCCATCAGGAGAATATCCTTGAGGCGCGGGTTCTCGTAGAGGCGGTCGGATTCCGAGAGGTGGCCGAACGCTTCATGGACGAACGTGCCCGCGAGCATGGGGTTCAGGAGGACGCGGTACTTACCGGCCTTCACCTTTTTCGCGTCGAGGAGTTTCAGCGCGCGCTCCTTGATCTCCATGATGCGGTCATCGAGGCCGATGACGTTCTCGTAGCCCGCGCACCCTCCGACCGTATCGAACGCGAACTGGACGTTGGTACCGTCGCGCGCGAGAGCCTTCCAGACTATCCCCGTGAATGTGCGGAGTTTCCTGATAGCGGAACCGTCGGTGTTCACGAAATACCGTTCGACGCGGCTGTCCACATACCGCACGGCGGTATTGGCGATCTTCGGGTGCTTCATCAGGTCGTTATATTTGCGGATCAGGTCGTTCTTTTCCTCGAGCGGCACCGTTACCGGGTCGATTTTGTATTCCGTTGCCGTTTCGACTATGACGGGATGGTGATCGGTGTATATTTCCGATTTACCGCGCCCCACCAGTTCGGCGTTGCGCTCGGCGGCGGGGATATAGGCATCGAAGTCGGGGAGATTGAACGATACGAAACCCCACCCGTTATTCTTCAGCACGCGGGCGTTCCCGCCGGACGTCTTGGCGTTGCCGATCCGTTCGATATTATCGTTAGAGTAGGCGATCTCGCAGCTCTCGCTTTTTTCGAAATGCAGTTCGCCGTAATCGGCACGGATGGCGGAAATTTTATCTTTCATCATATCCAGCATGGCAGGCTCCGTTGTTTGATAATGATATTCTAGCCTTTTTCAGGCGGATTGTAAATAAAAAAACAGGCTGCTGCCAGCCTGTTTTTTATATAAATTTTTTTCGGTTACTTCTGGCGATTGCAAAGTTCGTCGACTTCCTTTTCGAGCTTCGTCACGATTTCTTCGAGCTTATTGATTTTATGGGAGACGCTATGAAAACCTTCCAGTACTTCCTTGCTGATCTTTTTCAGACTTTCTTCAATGGTATCGATGTGGGTACGGGTATTCAGAACGCGGTATTCTACCACATCCATTTCTTCTTTAATCGACTTAATTTTATTCATTACTTCGTCAAGGCTTTGAATCATAATATTTTCCCTCCATATATTTCGGTAGCATAATAATAATACAAACTAAATAAAATATCAAGGAATTATTTATTACCGGGTATATACCGGTGTAGAAAACATATAAATTATATATAAATAAAATTAGATTAACCGATATTAAAAATACCCTAAACGTTGTGGTTTATTCGGCGTTACTTTATAATATCGTTCTGGGTGGATGGAGGAAGAGGGATGGAAATTAATCCGATGCTCAAGGATGTAATTCTGAACATTCTCAATGAGGAATACCTGAAGGGCGGGGAAATTCTTCACGATATCAAACGGGTCTATGATAACTGCATACCGAAGGAAAAAAACCAGTTTTATTCGATGCTGCTCTTTTTTCTGACCCATCTCGAGTTTAAAGAGGACGAGGCGAAAAAGCACTGGGAGAAAATCCTCGAACGGTATTATTACTTCGAGCGGCTTCTTCGCCGCGATATCAGCCTCCGGCTGGCGATAGTCGATTATTTTACCTCGGATTACCGTCTACTGAAAAACCCCATCATCATCGAAATGTTCCTTTATGAAGTCACCGAGAAAAACGCGCTGATGGACGAACTGACGGGATTGTATAATTACCGTTATCTCCAGCGCGCGCTTGACGCCGAGCGCAAGCGTTCCACGCGGTACAAACTCCCGTTCAGCCTCGTATTCATGGATTTGGATAACCTGAAGAGTATCAACGATAATTTCGGGCACTCGATGGGAGATCATGCGCTTCGCTGCGTCTCGGAAACTATCCGCCTGCATAAACGCTCCGAGGATATCGCCTGCCGCTACGGGGGTGACGAATTTATCATGCTGCTGCCGCAGACCCTTCGCGACGGCGCATTGGAATGCGTCAACCGGATCAAGCAGGCTATCGAGCAGCATTGCGATAAAGGCGATTTCCACCTTACCCTGAGCGCGGGGATCGCGGAATATCCCGCCGATTCGGATAATCCCGAGCAACTGATACAACTCGCGGATCAGGCGCTATATCAGGCGAAATGTATGGGTAAGAATTCCGTCGTCTGTAAAATAGAGCCGTGCTAACGAAGGGGCTGTTGACGAACTCATAATGTCATTACGATGCCGCGCTACAAAGATTATTGAAGCGCGGTAAAAGCAATCTATTTTATTAATGGCTATAATAATATATAGACTGCTTCTTCGCTATGCTCATCGCAGTGACGGAAAATAATAAAAATTCCGTCTTTGTTAACATGCCCACGAAGAAGAGGGCGGTTTCATTAGGGCTTGTGACGAAGTGTTTCTTGTCATTGTCTACCTTCTACCTGCGGTAGAAGGTAGACAAATCCCGCATTCAACGGGATACCCAACCATAGTCGAAAGAATCTGTTATATACCATATAAGGAAAAAAGCAGACTGCTTCTTCGCTATGCTTATCGCAGTGACGGAAAACGGTTCAATTTTCGCCTTCGGCAACTATCCCATTACCACAGTATTTTTGACAATATCGCGGCAATCATGGGATTTATCGTCTAAATAATCTTACTTTATTCTCCCATACCCCGGGGATTTGCGGTTTATTGAAATGACCATAATTACATTCTTTTTATCCTTGAGTTTTTTTAATTTTTTTTCTATAATTATTCCTTACTTCTTATCGGGAGCTGTCAGATGAAAATCGACAAGAAAAAGTTTAAAGAAGAAATCATTCAAAAACTGAAAATGCGTTTCGGGAAAACTCTCGAATGCGCTACCAAGCGTGAGATATTCGACGCGACTTGTTACGCCACGATGATCTATATCACGGATAACTGGGTCGAGACACGCGAGACCTACGAGAAGAACAATGTCAAGCAGGCATACTACCTTTCCGCCGAGTACCTGATGGGACGCGCGCTAGGGAACAACTTGGTCAATCTCCTGATACAGGAGGATGTCGCGTCCGTACTCAAGGAGATTAATTTCGATTATAACGAGATAGAGGATACCGAGTTCGACGCCGGCCTCGGGAACGGGGGTCTCGGCCGTCTCGCGGCATGTTTCCTCGATTCGCTCGCCACATTGGAACTTCCCGGGCACGGTTACGGTATCCGTTACCGTTACGGGATGTTCGAGCAGAAGATTATCAACGGCTATCAGGTGGAATATCCCGATAAATGGCTCCGTTACGGCGACCCGTGGTCGATCCGCTGCGACGACGACGCCGTCGATGTGACGTTCGGCGGGCATGTCGAAATCGTTCCCGACGAGAAGGGACGTTCGCACTTCACGACGGTGGATGCGGAAATTATCCGCGCGACCCCGTTCGATACCCCTGTGGTGGGTTTCGGCGTGAAGACGGTGAACACCCTGCGTCTCTGGGACGCGTCCTCGCCGGAGGATTTCGATCTCCAGTTGTTCAACGACGGGCAGTATCTCAAAGCTGTGGAGAAGGCGAATGTCGCGAAGGATATTTCGCGCGTCCTTTATCCCAACGACCATACCGAGCCCGGAAAACGCCTGCGCCTCCGCCAGCAGTACTTCTTTGTCTCGGCGAGCCTGCAGGACCTGATCCGCAAATATAAAAAACGTCACGGGGACGACTTCTCGAAGTTCTCCGACGAGATCGCTATACAGATGAACGATACCCATCCGGTGGTGGCCGTGCCCGAACTCATGCGCCTCTTAATGGATATCCAGGGGATGGAGTGGGATCAGGCGTGGGGGATTATGAATAAGACCTGCGCGTTTACGAACCATACGATTATGACGGAAGCGCTCGAGAAATGGGATGTGACCTTGTTCTGCAACCTCCTGCCGCGTATCTACCAGATTATCGAGGAGATCAACCGCCGTCTGACGGACAAGGTTCGCAGGAAATATCCCAACGATTACGCGCGCCACCAGCGTATGGCGATTATCGGGAACGGCGTCATCAATATGGCGGCGCTCGCGATAGAGGGCGGCCACAAGGTCAACGGCGTCGCCGCGCTGCATACGGAAATCCTGAAAGCGGATACCCTCAAGGACTGGTATGAGCTCTATCCTGAAAAGTTCTGCAATAAGACGAACGGTGTGACCCAGCGCCGCTGGCTCCTCAAGTCCAATCCCGAGCTCGCGAAGCTCATCAACGAGAAGATCGGCGACGGGTGGATCACCGATATGTCCAAGCTCAAGAAACTGGAGGAGTTTGCCGGAGATAAGGATTTCCAGAAAAAGTTCTGGGAGATCAAGCTCGACAGCAAAAAACTTCTCGCGGAGTATATCAAGAAGAACAACGCGATAATTGTAGACCCCGAGTCGATTTTCGACATACAGGTCAAGCGTCTGCACGAGTATAAGCGACAGCTTCTCAACGTCATGCATATCATGTACCTTTATAATAAGATCAAGGCAAACCCGAAGATCGACATCTATCCGAGGACGTTTATTTTCAGCGCGAAAGCCGCGTCGGGATACCGCCGCGCGAAGCTGATTATCAAGCTCATCAACTCGGTCGCCGAGAAGATCAACAACGACCCCGATGCGAACGGCAAGCTCAAAGTGGTATTTCTCGCGAATTACCGTGTCTCTCTCGCGGAAATGATTTTCCCCGCGTCGGACGTATCCGAACAGATTTCCACCGCCGGGAAAGAGGCGAGCGGCACCGGTAATATGAAGTTCATGATGAACGGGGCGCTCACCCTCGGCACGATGGACGGCGCGAATATCGAGATAGTCGAAGAGGCCGGGCAGGAAAACGCGTTCATCTTCGGTCTCCTCGCGGATCAGGTGGCGGAGCTCAATGATAACGGCTATAACCCGTGGGAAATCTATAACGCCAATCCCGAGCTGCATAAAGTGATCGACCAGCTGGTCGACGGGACATACAACCCCCGCGAAGGGCACGAGATTTTCCGCGAACTGTTCGACTACCTGATGAACGGGGTCGACGGCAACCGCGCCGACCAGTACTATGTCCTCAAGGATTTCGCGGAGTATGTGAAGGCGCAGGAAGCGATCGATAAGAACTTCCGCGACAGGGATTCGTGGGTGAAGAAGGCGATTATCAATGTCGCGCGGAGCGGGAGATTTTCCAGCGACCGCACCATCCTCGAGTACGCGAAGGAAATATGGGGCATCAAGAAGATGACCGTTAAATAATAGGTGAATTATACGGAGCCGCGTTGACAAGCGCGGCTCTTTTTATTTATAATAGTATCAGCGGGGAAAGTATCGTGAAAAATTTTTCGGAAATTAAGCTGGCGCTTGAGCAAAATAAAATCAGGCTCGCGGAAGAATATCATGTCAGCAGTATCGGAATATTCGGTTCGGTAGTCCGCGGAGAGCAAAAAGAATCCAGCGATGTGGATATCCTTGTCGAATTTTCAAAACCCATCAGTCTGTTCAAGTTTCTTGAATTGGAAGAGACTCTCACAGGTTTATTGGGGCGGAAGGTCGACCTTGTATCGAAAAAATCCCTGAAACCGAACATCGGAAAAAACATCCTCCGCGAGGTATGTAATATATAGCGCTTTCAACATGTTTCATGCGCTTGCATTCGCGGGGTGGAACGGAAGTTTGATTTATTTTTTTTGTTCCGTTAGAATCATTGCATGTGGGGAACGAATTTTTACCTTATCAACTATAATCTTCTAAATCCTGAAATGAATTGTCTAGAAATCGTTTTTGGAATAATAACTACGTTAGCAACATTTACTATGGCAGTTTTTACTATAATTCTTGCCGGAGTAAATAAAAAATTAGCGAAGATCGAGCAGGAAAGACATGAAGAAGAATTAGCGACGAAAATTGAATTAGTAGGCTTTTATATTGATGATCTAAAATCATATATAAAAAAACGTGAAAACAATAATATGGATGTTACATATAAATTAATGATAATAGGAAAATATGTAGTTAAAAATTTAGGGAAAAGATGTGTTCCTTTAGTAAAAGTAATAGAAAAAAGAAAAAATGAAAAAAATCCAAGTGAAATAACTTTTACATTAGATGGACAAAAAGAACAAGAAATAAAATTTATTATAGAATCAATGTACTCAAAAAATCATGATGAACTTGGAAAATTCCAAAAAATTTGGGAACAACTTCGAACAAGAGATGAAAACCGAGAGTTTCCAGAGAGTCTTGAAAAAGACGAATTATTAGAAAAATTAAAAATCTTCAATGTAGTAACAACAGCAATCAATATGATCATAAGTATAAAAAATTACAGAGAAACAATTCGATATAAATTATATTATTCCCTAATTGAGAATAAAAAGATTATTACTAAATTGAAAAAGTAACAAGCATAATAAAAAGAGGGCCCGATGAGCCCTCTTTTTATTTATAATGTTTGGTAAACACTTTACATTGAGACTAACCCCTCGACTGCGCCCGGGGCAGTGACTATTTCTTCAGCTTCTTATCGATATATTTTCTATAATAGAGCAGTTTGCTGTCACCGGGGAAACGCCCCAGCGCCTCGGCGCAAATCTTGTCCGCGCTCGCGTACTTCTCCGCGTCGATCTCGGAGTATATCCATGCGATATACAGCACCTTGAGGTTATCGAGGATATTCTTGTTGTCGGCCTGGTAGGTGAGCGCGATCTTGAGGTACTTCGCGGAGTTCTCGTAATCCTTCTTGTCGGCGTACACGTTCGCCTGATTCCCCGCGATATAGATGGCGTTGTTTTTCAGCACGCTCGACTTCGGGAGGAGTTTGATCGCCTTGTCGATAATATGGAGTCCGTCGTCGGGCAAGCCGCCCTCGTATTTATTGATGGCGACCTTGGAATAATAGTTCTCGTAGATAGGGTCGAACTGCGTCCCGGATTTCAGCTTGTACCAGTTCAGGAACAATTCCTCCCCATCGGGATAATTATCGAGCTTGGTGATCAGCATCTCGTACACGCTGTTGAACCCGTTCTGGGCGACGTTCTGGATATACTTCGAGTCGGGGTATTTCTTCGATACGTCCGCCGCGAGGGTAAGCGCCTTCTGGTAGTCCTTTTCGTTATTGATGAGGCTGTAGAGCACGCGGACATAGACATTTTCCTCGATATCGGGCATCTTAGCCCCGGATACCGTTTCGGACTTCTTGAGCGCGGCGAACGCGTCGTCGTATTTCTTGGCGTCCACCAGTTGGGAGAGATACCCGTCGAGCGCGGCGCGGTAGTTATTGATGATCTTCGTCTTATCGACGCTCAGCTTGTCCATCGCCTCTTCGAGGATAGCCATCGCTTTGGCGAAGTCCTTCTTGTCGATAAGCTCGGCGGAGTAGTTGACGAACGCGCTCGCGGTGTTGGTCGCGATAATCGCGCTTCCGGGATAGATCGCCGCCGCTTTCAGCATATACTGGAACGCGTTATAGTTATCCTTCTTCTGGCTTGCGAAATATGCGCGGTTGACGTAAAGGAACGCTAAGAGGCCGATATTATCGATCTCGATACGGTCCTTCGCCTGCGAGGAATAGACCGCGCCGGTGAGTTTCTTCAAATTCGCCTGTATCTCAGGGTTGTTCGCCGCGTCGAACCCGTAGGGCGATGTTGCCTCGACCTCGATCTGGGTATTGATGGTCAGGATGGAGAACACGTGTTCCTGCGACGGGAGCACTATCGCCTTAGCGGTAATCCCCTGCGGTTCGAGAAGGATATTGTAGATGAGGGTGGACGATACGCAGTTGAACTGGTTGTTTTTCAGTACGTTCTCGAGCGTGGTCGCGTCAGCCACATACTTCTTCAGGATAGTTTTATGCATAAACTCGAATATTTTCTTCGCGAGCGCGCGTTTATCGGGGTCGGTGATCTTTTTACTTTCCGCGATAATATTATTGAGTTTCAGCAGGTTGTCCTCGGTGTATATCCCCGATGCGATCAATCCGCCCTCCGCGAGCGGGAACTGCGAGGGGTTCTGGAGGAACTGGGCTTCCTTGGAATCGGGGGCTACATCGATAAATTTCGATATATAGGCGCGGCCCGGTACGACGGATATGAAAACGAAAAGCATTAACGCGGATATCGTTCTTAACATAGTTCTACCCTCTCTGGTTTTATAATATTATAGTCATAAAACGCTCAATATTCAAATATTCCTGACAGATATTTCGTTCTTCGGGGTATCGAACACCGTAAACACTCCCTGCAGGAGAACGGTGGCTATGATAAACGGGTCGATCAGCGGCAGGAACACGGGAATGCCCGCGATCATGGTAATCATCCCGCCGAGCGAGGCGATTACGGCTGCGAGGGCGACGATGCTCAGGATACGTATCCACAACTTTTCCGTACCGACCAGATAAAATACCGAATAGAACATGCAGAACAGCATGAGGAAAATGAGCGACCATTCGTTCTGGTCGAGCAGCACCGACGCGAATGTCCCGCCGATCAGAAAAAGCCAGATCCCGTCGATGAATGTGAGTTTCTTCATCAGGAACGAGATGAGCATCAGGCCGTAACCCAATACGGAATAATAAAATACGTAGGAACCGACGTTCAGGGAAAATGTCACGAGAGAGAGCAGAAGCCCGAGGGTAAATAAAAAGCGGAAACTCACGGCATCACCTCATTCCATCGAAACGTGGGGCCGTCCTTACAGCAGAGCTTTAATCTCCCGTCCGGCGCGGGAACACTGCATCCCTTGCACGCCCCAAACCCGCATCCCATATAGGTCTCCAGCGAGTAATAGGCGAGCGGGGGTTCGGGCTGCGCGGCGAAAACATCATTCAGCGCGGCAAACATCCCCTTCGGCCCGCAGGCGTAGAACGTATGCGCCGATAAGTCGAATTCCCTGAGCGCGTCGATAACCGTGCCGCGCGCGCCTTCGCTGCCGTCGTCGGTAGTAATAATCAGATCGCATACTTCCCTGAAATATTTGAGCGGCGGGAGGAGAGAACGGTCTCTCGCGCCGAGAATCATTTTCGGACGGGACAATCCCCGCGCGAAGTACAGGAACGGCGCCGCGCCGACGCCTCCCGCGATCAGCACGGGCGGTTTACCGGGATGGGGCGCGGGGAACGGGTTTCCGAGCGGGCCGAGTATACTTACCGTCCCGCCGGGTAGTTTCCCGGCAAGCGCGCGGGTACCCTTACCGCGCAGAAGCGCCATGATCGATAGCGTGTCTCCGTCGATATCATATATCCCGAACGGGCGGCGGAGCAGCGGGTCATAGCCGTCGCTGACCCGTATATTGACGAACTGCCCGGGACGGGACTCTGATGCAATCTTCGGCGCATTCAGCCTGAGCGTCAGGTAATTCCCGGTGAGGGTACTTTCCAGAATTCCAGCTTTTTCCTTGAATATCACTCGATGCTCCTTAGCGGAGAATATGATAACTCTTTTTCAGGTATAAGTCAAACAAGGAAAAATCCGCCCCGGGTACGAAAAAGTTATTGACAATTCCGGGTTATCTGTTACAATATTCAGGGTGGTGATTTGATAGAAGAAAGGAGTCATAATGCTGGAATTAAAAAACATCCTCGAAGATGTAGTTATGGATGTTATCAACGATCTTGAAAATTCCAAGCAGGGGTCGATAACTCAGAACCAGAAGGTCGAATTGGCGTCGTATGTACTGAACAGGATTAAGCCGATGTACATAACGAGCGACCGCGGGTTTACCAATATTGTCAACAAGTACAAGAACGATCCCCAATTCCTCGCGGATATAATGATACGTGTCGATGAAGCTCTCAAGCTGGTAAAGAAGACGAGCATCAGCGCGCAGAACGATCAGGACTTCGATAAATCCAAGCCGTATTTTATTTTCCCGAAAATCATCGGCAGGGTGATCTCCTCGCGGAGCATGATGCCGGTCGAGGATGCTACTGCGCAGTTGTTTATTAACGGGAAATTGTCCAAGATGGAATTTTCCGACTGGAATAATCCCGTGGTACTGAAAAAGGGTGACGACGGTTCGTACTCGTTCGCGCCCGCCCCTCAGCCCGCCGATAGCGCCGGTCAGACGACCCGTTTCGAGATAAAGATTCAGATTGAAAAAGAGGGGAAGGTCGACAGCAAGTTCCTCTCGCTCGAACTGAAATCCGACTTTATCCAGAATGTCCAGATTCAATTCAAGGAAAATGTCCTGCGGGTGGAAGACTTCTACGTCGCGATGGAAAGCTAGTCGAACAAACCTGTTTATTGCCTTCTATATTATGGGCAGTTCTAAAAACTTCATGGAAATGTAATGAATACGTATAATTATCGAATAAAGAAGAAATTACTATGTAATTTATTAAATAACAATAGAATAGATTGCTTCTACCGCGCTTCAATAATCTTTGTAACGCGGCATCGCAATGACAGGGTTATTTTCTTATTTGGTAATCTCTGAATTATTATTAAGGGCACTTCTAATAACCGCCGATTCTCGGCGGCAAGGTAGTGCCCATTGGGCGTATTCTATAAAACTACAACGCCATTTGTTATAAATGTTATGAGTTTTTAGAACCGCCCTTAAGTTATTAGAACTGCCCATATATCAGTCACTATCAAATTCCCTGTCTATGGATTTTGCGTGTTACGGTTCTGCCCGATATTCGCGATAATATACGCCACCGCTTCCATATACCCGTTTTTCTTCGCCTCGTCGAGAAGATGCAGGCTATAGCGGCTCTCGTTGAAAATAGTCACTATCTTGCGGAGCGTCTCTTCTTCCTCGGGAGCCTCGTTGATTACCTTGTCGATATATTCCATCGGGCCGTAATAGAAACGGTAGGGGATGGTGTAACGGTTCAGGACGTCGATCATGCGGACGAACTCGCGGATGATCGTCTTGATCTCGTTCTTTTTCTCGTCGGGCAGCTCGTTGTCGATATTAAATAACGCGAATAACTGCTGGGCGACCGGGCTCGCGAGTTCGCGGTCGGAGATATTACTCTTGAATTTATGCAGTCCGAAGATCGCGAGGAAGAGCCTTCCTATTAAGACAAACAATCCGCCGAAGACCTGCAAAATGGTCTTTACCCGTTTATAACGCCGTATCATAAACTCGACGAACGGCGAACGCTTTTTATAACGGTACGCCGCGCTGAGAATCCCGCCGATAATCGCGAGGATGAGATAAAACCCGATAAACCCGGCGAGGATATAGACCAGCGGCAGGAGAGTGCGCATCCCGGTAACCTCTTCCGCATCGGGGCCTTCCTTCACCGTCAGTTGGGCGTTGGTATCCTCGATATATACCCCGTTCGTATTGGTGACTGTCTGGGGTTTTACAACCGGTTTTACGGTGAAATTGATTTTCTGGATTCCCGACGTCTGCTCGGTTATGAAACTGTTCAGCGTCTTCGACTGGATGATCTGGTAGTTCCACGGTATCAGGAGCGGGATGACGATCACCGGGATGAAGAACCATACGAATATCTTGTTCCATCGCGCGGTCATCGACTTAGGCACGTCGTATCCCAACAGCTTCCACTCCAGCACGGATTTCATCTGGTACAAAATGAGGTATACCCCGATTGCCGCGACTGTGAATACCAGGAACGCGAGGGAGTATATCCATTTAGCGGATGGGTCGCGGAGGAGGGTGACAAAAATCACCAGTAGGAACAGGAGGCCGAGATTTCCCGCGCCACCGGCGAACCGTTCGATCTCCATATGCTTTTTGCTGCCCGCGTACACTTCCTTGAGAAAGGACATAAATTTTTCTTTATCGGCGATCGAATCTTCCATCCGAATAATTTTATCAAGGCTGCTGAACTTATTATTGACCAGCAGGAATATCCCTAGAATCAGTATGTAAATAGTCACTCCCGTGATAGCGATACCGATATCGTCGAGGTTATAGAACGTTTTCGGGGGCAGGGCGAAAAGCAGGGCGAATTTCGCCGCGTAGATGGTAATCATAGAAGCGGTGAACGCCGCGAATATCGCGAAGACGGGAGAAAGTTTCTTCGAATGATAGAACAGTGTCAGGAAAAAGGACGCGACGACGATATATCCGATAACCCAAAGGTACTGCAGACCCGTATCGAGCAGGTAGATGCAGAAGGAGTAATAAATAAGCGTAACCGCTGCGGAGGTGTATAACCAGAGGAAGACGCGGTATATTTTACGGCTGGCAGTCCACATATCATATCCTTAATAAGTTAATCAGGTTACCCTCGATTTCCGCGTAGAAGGACTGGAACCCGATATTCCACAGGCTCATATCTTTCTGGATTTCCGGGCCGAGGTTGATGAGGGTGACCGTATGCCCGGTGCGGCGGAATTCGAGGAGTTTGTACAGCGAGGCCTCGTCGAGACGCGGGGTTACGAGGTAGATACACGTGCCCCATTTCAGGTTCAGCGCGGACAGGTCGAGAAGGTTCTGTAACGGCGTCTGCGCGGCAGGCTCCATGAGCGACAGGGTGGTCAGCAGCCTCGTGAAATGCGCGTCGCCCTTATTGATTTCCGAGACCACCTTCGTATCGATCCTGTCGATCCGGCAGTTCACCGCTAACGCGATCTCCTGCCTGTAGATGAAGAGATGCCGGATGAACGACGCGGATATTTCGATGGCCTGTTCCATATAGTATTCTTTATTCCTGAAGTTGTAATCGTTCTCAAAAAGGTTCAGTATCAGCATACTTCCCGCGGATATGGCGGGCTGATAGGTGTTGATATAGAGCTTGTCGTACTTGGCGGACACCTTCCAGTTGATCTTCTTGATCTCGTCGCCGTACTGGTACTCCTTCAGCCCGACGATCATAGTCGGATCCTCGAAGATACGGAGATTGTTCCTGATGGAACCGTAGGGCTGGAGGCTCTTGAACGGCATATTCGCGACGATATAAATATTCGGGAAGACGATGATATCCTTGATCGTGTCGTACTCGAGGGTGAACGTGTTCATCCCCATGAAGTCGGTGAATTTCACGCGGGTCGGGCCGACATGGTACTTCCCGCGCTTCCGCCCGAACAACTGGTAATTCGCGAGCTCGGAACCCATCGGGTCGATGGAGAACAGGAAATAATGCATCTGCTGGATGGAGATATTAAGGTCGGCGGAGTCGGTGACGATCAGCGCGTGCATCGGCAGGAAAAACCCGTTCGACGATACCAGCGAGGTGTCCTCCGACAGCCCCATGAATACCTTCTCGGTGTCCATGAAACGGCGGACGGTCATTTCCCGTTTGACGCCCCGCGTATAGAGGTAATTGAATAGAATAACGACTATCGCGAGCGCGAAAACAATCTTCGCGCCCGGGAAATCGACCAGTAGAAAGTTCGCGATCAGGAAGAGGCCGATCAGTACGAGTTTGCCGGTTTTCATCGGGCTACTGGTTCCTCATTTCCATCGACTTCTTCGCGTCGACCGCCGCAGGAGTTTCTTCCTCCATCGGCACGGGGATGGTCGAAAGGATACGTTCGATCACGCTCTCGGGCTTGAGGTTCTTCAGCTTCGATTCCGACTTGAGGATCACCCTGTGCTTGAGCACCGGGATGGCGAGCGACTTGATATCCTCGGGGATAACATAATCGCGTCCATGTATCGCCGCGTAAGCCTGTACCGCCTTATAGAGCGAGATACTTCCGCGGGGGGACGAGCCGAGCATCAGGTTGGAATCGTTACGGGTGGCCTGTATAATCTTCATAATATAACTGCGGAGCGTGTTATCGACATGCACGGTGGAAATCTGCAACTGGATGCCGGATATGATATCGGGAGTGACTACGGGGGTGAGTCCTTCTATCGGGTGACGGGTATTCTGGCGCAGGATGATTTCTTCCTCCTCCTGCTGATCGGGGTAGCCGATCGACAGGCTGACGAAGAAGCGGTCCATCTGCGCTTCGGGAAGCGGGAACGTACCCTCGAACTCGATGGGGTTCTGGGTGGCGATCACAAAGAACGGCTGGGGCAGGCGGATGGCCATACCCTCGACCGATATCTGGGTCTCGCCCATAGCCTCGAGAAGCGCTGACTGGGTTTTCGGGGTGGCGCGGTTGATTTCGTCGACCAGTACGAGCTGGGCGAACACCGGGCCGGGACGGAATTCGAACTTCTTGGTGGACGGGTTGAATATGGATACGCCGATGATATCCGCGGGCAGCAGGTCGGGGGTGCCCTGGATACGGCGGAATGTCCCGTCGATAGACTTCGCGATAGAACGCGCGAGCATGGTCTTACCCAGTCCGGGTACGTCCTCCAGCAGGATATGTCCCTTGCAGAACAGCGCCACGAGGGCTTTCTCGATCACTTCGCGTTTGCCGACTATGACCTTTTCTATATTGGCGATCAGCTTCTCGGAATATACCTGGATTTCACCGAATTCCATACACGTCTCCTGCATAGTTATTTTAACCGCGCGCGGCGGTTTATATCATCTATAGTATTATAGCGGGGGAATGAATTAATGCAATAGTTTTTTAGTAGGAGAAGCGCGATTTTTTATTAGAGGAACACGAAATCTATAACTAGTCCGTCTCCGGCGAAATTACTTCAGGCGTACCGTCGGGATCGAAATAAATAGTATCCCCGGCGTGAAACTCGCCCCAGTCCTCGGCGATTGTGTACTGCTCGACGTTACCGTTTTCATAGAGACATACCTTGGAATTGGCTTTCAGGATAATCCCGTTCTTCGGGTTCGTCCAGTTCTCGGCGAGGGTGAATTCCTGAAAGTTACCGTTAGCATATTGCAGGATTTCGGTATCTCCCTTGAGCAGCATCCCGGTGTTCGGGTTTTTCCAGTCTTCGGCGAGGGTAACTTCCTGCATCATCCCGTTATCATAATTAAGTACATCGGCGCCGGCCTTGAGAATCGTCCCGCTCTTCGGGTCTTTCCAGTTCTCGGCGAGCGTGAATTTCTGGAAATTGCCGTTAGCATATTGCAGGATTTCGGTATCTCCCTTGAGCAGCATCCCGGTGTTCGGGTTTACCCAGTCTTCGGCGAGAATAACCTTCTGCATCATCCCGTTATCATAATTGAGCACTTCGGGGCCGGCCTTGAGAATCGTCCCGCTCTTCGGGTCTTTCCAGTTCTCGGCGAGCGTGAATTTCCGGTAATTCCCGTTCTCGAATATCAGGAGTTCCGTGTTCGCCTGAAAAACCATCCCGGTATTGGGTTCGGTCCAGTTATCGGCGAGGATAAATTGTTGAGCGGTACCGTCGGCATATACAAGTACTTCGTTATCGGCTTTTATCATCTTGCCCGTGGAAGGTTCCGTCCAGTTTTCCGCGAGGGTGTACTGCCGAAGCGTGCCGTTTTCATGCACCAGCACGTCGGCGCCGCCCTTGAAGGTCATGCCGTTATTGGGGTCTTTCCAGTTTTCGGCGAGGGTGAACTTCTGCGGCGTACCGCTTTCATACGCCAGTACCTCCGTATCGGCCTTGAAAACCATGCCGGAGGAGGGCTCAGTCCAGTTTTCGGCGAGTGTGGTTTTCCGCGGGATACCGTTATCATAGGCCTGTACTTCGGTGCCCGCCTTGAGAACCTTTCCGGTCTCGGGGCTAGTCCAGTTCTCGGCGAGAATATAGCCGTGATAGTTACCGCTCGGGAAAACCGTATAGTACGTGCCTTTTTTTATCTTGTGGCCGAGCGGAGTAACCAGAGTAGTTTTAGCGAAGTTGGTGGTTATTATCTGTACGGCGTTTTCCTTGCAGTAGATTGCCGAAAATGAGGATATCATTAATAGAAGCGCTCCCGCGATAACCGAAGGTACTCCGTGGGAAAGTGAACGGTTTTTATTCGCCATATTTCACCTCATCGAATTTTAACAATATTCTACTATATTAATATTATATACACAATTTGTTTTTTCGCAATAGTTTTTCATAAATGCTTTTTTTACCTAAATCTTGATAAAAATCCGTGTCCGCATTATCTTAGATGCCTATAAAAAATCTCATGCTGGGAGAAGCCAATGAATAAATTTGCGTTGATACCGGTACTTTTTTACTCTTTCCGTCGCTGTGCCGCTTTTCCCGGCGGATAACTATAGTTCGGAAGGTGTCCTGTCCCTCGTCCATAATGGGAAGACGATCGTGCTGACTGTCGGGGATATGCGTCAGGAAATAATGGAAATCCTCGAGTATCCGGGAACGATGCTCGATTCGACGGCTAATTTTTCAAATTACCTCCTGCAGGCGATTATCGAAAAAAAATTACAGATGATGGAGATGATCGACGCGGGGTTTACCAATACGCCGGGATATCGGAACGAAATGGCGTCGGCTATAGATATCAATTATTACACTCTCCTCAATTTATACGGAAATAATATTTTCAATACATTATTGACGAACGGGAAATTCCTGATCGCGCGCGCGTCGCATATCCTGCTGAACGTGCCGGAGACCGCTAATGTCGGAGGGCATTTTATCACGCTGACCCCCGGGAAAAAAGAGGAGATGTACCGGAAGCAGGAAAAAGCCGCGCTGGAGAAATTGGCGTGGCTCAAGGCCTCGAAACATCCCGATACCGATTTTGCCGCGCTCGCCGAGAAAATCTCGGACGACCCCGGCTCCTCCGGCAAGGGCGGCGATCTGGGATATTTCTCACAATATACGTTTGAGAAGGAATTTTCCGGCGCGGTGTTCGGGATGAAGACGGAGGGGCTTGTTCCACAGCCGGTAAAAACCAAGTTCGGGTGGCATATTATCTATGTCACCGATCCCCCGAAGATGATGAGTTACGCGGAAGTGGAAAAAGAGACCGGCGTCGAAGTAAAATATATCTGGTATAGCGTCGAGACTGGTTTTAAGAAGGAGAAAGCGACCAATTTTTATACCGTCGATAAAAAAACGTCTCTCATAGGCATCGGCGGGAAAACCTACACGCTCGAAAATCTCCCGCCCGGAGCCGTTCTCATGGAAATATGGGGCGAGCCGTATTCATGGGAGAAGTGCCGCAAGATTATCGATATCTTCGTGCCGGGTTTCTCGCGGGATATCACGATTGAAGTATTCGGCGAGCAGATGAATAACTGCGCGGAGTTTATGCTCTACGCGGAAAAAGCGCTTCAGGACGGGGCGGAGAAGACGGCGGAGTTTCAGGACAAAATTACAGAAGCGAAAGAGCTAAAATCTCAGGACTTATGTGTCTCTGAGTTTTTAGCGGAGATGTACCGGAAAGCGAAAATGATGATTTTACCCGGGGAGGTGCTGGAATATTACAAGGAACATATGAATACCGGGGAGTACGACGAGATAAAGAAGGATATCAAGGGCGGTATTATTATGAATAAGAAGACCGGGAAGCCCGAAATGGAGACCATTCCGTTCGAAAAACTCTCTAATGCAATAGCGTCGCAAAAAATGAATCAATATCAGGGGGAGTTGTATACAAAATGGAAGGAAACGGCGATGAAAAAATATCAGGTGGAATTCTCCGATACGGGTATCGGGAAACTGTATGACGCGGTCCGGGAAGATTATGAAGCAAAGTTGAACCAGAATTTTGATAAGTAGGGTTGGCGGATACTGTGAATTTGTTCAGGACGGGAGATAATAAAATCATATCCTCCGATACCGGCAAATATATCGATATAACCCTCTCGATTCTTGATAAAAAAATTGAAATACATTATAGTATTTGTTAACTATTTCTTGAATAGTAAAATACAAAGGAGATTCCGAATGAAAATGAGTAAAATCACCGCTGTGATTTTTGCGGTGCTTTCCGCGGGAATATTTTTTTCCTGCTCGAATTACGACGGCGCCGAAATGGCATCTTATGAGTTCAAAGGCCAGAAGCATACTTTCGTAGTCGGCGATGTCCGTAAAGAATTGTTCTACTACGCCGTGCAGAAAAGAATAGCTCCCGAGGATTTGAACGGCCTCAAGAGCTTTATCACCGAAAATCTGGTCTATTCCGAGCTCAAGGCGATGGATATGATCGAATCGGGTTATACCAACACCCCCGAGTTTAAGACTGAGTACGAAAAGGCTATCAAGCAGATGTACTATTCGCTCCTTAACCGCACGGGTAACGAGCTGATGCGCAAGGAGCTTCAGGAAGGACAGTTCCTTCTCGCCCGCGCGTCACATATCCTTCTCTCCGTACCCAGCACCTTTATGACTAACGGCACTAACGCTACTCTTGACGCCGCGGTTGTCGACCAGAAGTGGAAAGAGAGCGAAGCGATAGCCAAGAATACCATAGAATCCCTCAAGATGGCGAAGGACCTCGATAAGGAATTCGCGATGCTTGCGCAGGGTATGTCCCATGATCCGGGTTCCGCTGCCCGCGGCGGCGATCTGGGATATTTCCCGAACGGGCAGATGGTTCCCGAGTTCTCCGAGGCCGTATTCGGTATGAAGGGCAAGGGTCTGGTTACCCAGCCTGTCAAAACCACTTACGGGTATCATATTATTTATGTGACCGAACCCGCCAAGAAGATGAGCTATAAGGACCTTGAGGGCTTAGTAGGTCAGGAAGCCGGCAGAACATGGTATGCGATCGAAAATTCCGTGAAATCCCTCAATATGAAGGACTTGTTCACTATCGATATGAAAAATACCAACATCACGGTGGACGGCAAACAGTATACGATTGCCACTCTCCCCGATGACGCGAAGGTCGTAGAGATTTGGGGCACTCCTTATACATGGGCGAAGTGCCGCGAGATTATCAATCTCTTCGTGCCCGGTTTCTCCGATAATGTCACTCTTGCCTCGTTCGGCGAGCAGATGCGTAACTGTAAGGAATTCATGTTCTATGCTGAAAAAGCGCTGAAAGACGGCGCCGATAAGAAGGACGAGTTCAAGAAGGATTACGCGAACAATATGAAGAATATTATGATCGATCTTTGCGCCTCCGCGATGGACAAGCAGTTCACCGAGAAGGCCAAGGGTATGATTACCTATACCGAGATGACCAATTATTACAGCACCGTAAAAGCGACTATGTTCCAGCAGCCTAAGAAAACCAAAAAGGGACAGGTCATTACCAATAAGGTGACCAAGATGCCTGAAATGGAAATCCGCCCCTATACCGAAGTCTCCAACACGATATTAATGCAGCTCGCCAACAACTCCCAGATGCAGCTTCTTAATCAGTGGAAAGAGGGCGTATTTAAGAAATATAATGTCGTGATTTCCGACCCCGGTATCAAGAGCCTCAGCCAGGCTATCAAGGAAGATGTCGATAAGTATATGAAAGAACAGGAAGCCAAGAAGAAAGAATGGGAAGAGAAGCAGAAGAAAATGATGCAGGAACAGCAGAAGGCTCAGGGAGGCCAGCCTCAGGGCCAGCCTCAGGGTCAGCCGCAGGGGCAGCCCCAGATTAAGATACAGCCCCAAGCTCAGCCTCAACCGGGTAAGTAATTCTTTATTGATACAAAGCGGGAGTTAGCTCCCGCTTTTTTATTATTAATGGAAGGTACTGTTATGAAACATAAGTTAATCGGGTTAGTCTTTATCGTGTTTGCCGGCGTTCTAGCCGGCGGTGTTTCCGGGTGTTCGTCACCGGGAATCGCCGGAATTGTGAAAAACGGGTCTGTCGATTGGATCGTGACCGGCGATACGGTGCATGACGATATGGAACGCGCCGCGTTGAAAAACGGTAATGCCATTGTCGACATACGCTGGCTGAAAAACGGCATCTTCGAGCGTTATATCCTTCCCGAACTCGCGTATCTCGAGATGATGGACGCAGGAATCACGAATCAGCCCGATTTTACCCCGTACTATGATCGCGAGATGAAAAAATTGTACTGGGTGCTTCTCTACGAGACCGGGATGAAACTGGAAACCGGGGAGATTCAGCAGGGGAATTACCCGGCGGTGCGGATTTCACATATCCTCATAGATGTGCCCGCAATACTGAAAAAGAAGGGGATTGCCCCGGAGGACGCCGCTCAGACCGAGGAATATTGGAAGCAGGCGTTTATTCTCGCGACCAATATGATCGGCAAGATGCAGAGCTCCCCCACGCAGAAGCAGTTATTCGAGAACTACGCCAGGATGTATTCGCAGGATCCGTTGACATCGGAGAACGGCGGCGATATCGGGTATATCATCGAGGGGATGACCGTCCCCGAGTTCGAGACGTCGATATTCGCGAAGAAAACAGCGGGGCTTCTCGCCGAGCCTGTCAAGACGCAGTACGGTTATCATATTATCTATGTTACCGATCCGGCGAAACCGTTAAACTGGGAGCAGATTAAGTCTGTGACCGGCGGGAATTTCCAGCAGTTCCAGAAGAACCTTCAGAATGTGATGAAAGGTAAACAGATAAAGGAACTTTTCAGCATCTACGCGGAAAAGAAAGGGATTGTTATCGACGGCGTTCCGTATACGCCGGAATTGATTCCCGATTATACCCCGGTAGTGAAAATATGGGGCAGGGAGTATGCTTGGAAAGAGTGTAAGGATTTGATCGAGATATTCACTCCGGGATTCGTGAAGAATTTGACCTTGGATTCATTCCTGAAGGAAATGAAATCCCTGAGGAATTTTCTCTATTTCGCCGGATTGAGTTATATTAAAGGAGAGCAGAACAAACAGGAATTTATTAAGGAACTTGCTAAGCAGAAGGATGAATGGATAAAAACGTATTGCGTCGATAACCTGAAAACGCAGCTTTATTCGACGGCTTATTCGAAGGTCGAGCCCAAGGACGTACTGAGTTATTACGAGAAATCGAAATCGCTCTACGTATCCACCAACGGGGTTGTTACATTCGAATCGGTGTCGAACACGATTTATAAGACGATGGCGCAGGAAAAGTACAATACGTTATATACGAAGTGGCAGACGAATTCCATCGAGAAATACGGTCTGATATGGAATGAAGAGGCTCTGAAAAATCTGCGGTTCGAGTTAGAAGCCGCGGTGAAAAAACAGGGCATTTAGGAGATATTTTTTGAAACGTAAAGAGATTTTAGAAGCGATTAAAAAAGCGGGCGAGATGAAATTCGCCGCATTGCAGGAATTATTCGAGGCGGATAACAAGAACAAACGTAAACGCCTCAGGATTGTGCTGGACGAGTATAATACCAAGGGTGTTATCAAGTATTCCCGCGATACCGGGGATATATCATGGAGCGGCGCGGCCGAGTCAGCCGGGGAGGAGCAGGAGCGCAAGCACGAGCCGAAGAAGCCCAAGAAGCGCGAGCTGTTCGGTAAGACTGTCGCCGCCCCGAGGCCGGTCAAGGACGCCGCGGACGATTTCCCGCGGGTGGTCGAAAAGTACCACATCCGCGCGGAATTCCCCCGCGCTGTATTCGCCGAGGCGGAACGTATCCCCACCGAGATACCGGTATCCGAACTGGCGCGGCGGGTCGATATGCGCGACAGCATGGTGGTCACTATCGACGGCATCGACGCGAAGGACTTGGACGACGCAGTATCGCTCGAGGTACGCGCGGACGGATGGCGGCTCGGAGTGCATATCGCCGATGTATCCAATTACGTCCCCGCCGATTCCAAGCTCGATTCCGAGGCCCTGAAACGCGGTAATAGTTACTATTTTATCAATAAAGTGGTTCCCATGTTCCCGGAGGTACTGTCCAACGGGCTTTGCAGTCTCAATCCCTTCGAGGACAAGCTCACTGTATCGGCGTTCATCGATCTGTCCCGCGAGGGAGAGGTGTTGTCGTACGATGTGAAGGAGTCGGTTATCCGCACGCGTTACCGCCTGAACTACACCGACGTCCAGCGTTATTTCGACGGGGAACTCACGCCGGAAGACCCGGAGCTCTGCGAGACTCTCGACAGGATGTACGAACTTTTCCAGATACTCTATAAGAAGCGTATCGCCGACGGCAGCATCGACTTCGACTTCAAGGAACAGAAGGTTTCCATCGACGAGAAGGGCGAGCCTATCAAGGTGTGGCTCAAGGACAGACTCGATTCCGAACGGATTGTCGAGGAATTCATGCTGGCCGCGAATAAGGTGATCGCGAAGTTTCTCGCCGGAAAGGGCCACTCGATATTCCGTATCCACGAGGAACCGCCTAACGAGAAGATCGCCGACTTCGTGCGTCTCGCGCTCCGTTTCGGGCATAAGCTCAACGGCGTACCCGTTCCGACGCCGCAGGAGATTCAGCAGGTTCTCTTCGAAATTAAGGACAAGCCCTATAAGGAGTTCCTCAGTCAGCTCCTGCTGCGTTCGATGACGCAGGCGCGTTACGATACCGAGAACCTCGGGCATTACGGGCTGGGCTTCGAGTTCTATACGCATTTCACGTCGCCCATCCGCCGTTACGCCGATCTGCTGGTGCATCGCCTCATCAAGGACGTCCTGCACCACAGGAAGGAGCATTCGTACACCGCGGAAGAACTGAACGATATGGCGCGTTATATCTCCACTACCGAACGGGTAGCGATGGACGCGGAACGCGAGTTCTACAAGATAAAATCGGTACGTTTTATGAAGGATAAAGAGGGACGGCTTTACGACGGCGTGATTACCGGCGTGACGGCGTTCGGGATGTTCGTCCAGATCTCCGAATACGGGGTCGAGGGACTCATCCGTTACTTCGATATCGACGACGATTATTATGTCGCCAACGAGAAGGAATATACCGCGCAGGGGCGCGATAAGAGCAACCGTTATACTATCGGCGATAAGGTGCGGGTGAAAGTAAAGCGCGTTAATGTGGAGAAGGGTTTTCTCGACTTCACGCTGTACGGCACGGAGAATGATTCCGCGCCCGGGGGAGTCAAGCCGAAAATCAACAGGGGTTCGAGATTCAGACCCGGCAGGAGGAAACCGTGAGGAAGGGGCTAGTCCTTATTCTCATGCTTGCCGCGCGGGCGTTGTTCGCGCAGGGCACGGAAAACCCGTTAATACTACAAGATATTCAAATCAGGCTCGGGGTTTCCCCCGAGCTTGTTTTTAACCGGACGCTCGGCGTAAAGTCGCTCGCTAAAGCGTGGGTGAATGCCGAATGGAACGAAACCGTCGATTTCGAGTGCGGGTACGGGTTGGATATGACGCACGGGTTTACCGACGCGTACTATTTCGGGGCGGGGTGGAAAAACATCTTCGGCAGCGGCGCGGGAGTGTACCTGAAATTCCTGAACGACTCCTACGGGGAATACGGCTTCGCCGCGAACTCCATTATCCCTTACGCCGAGTACCGTCTCTGCGGGTTTCATATCCGGCTGGGGGTGAATTTCCGTTTCACCGTGACCGGCGCGGATATCTGGAACATATTCTATTATAACACCCCGATGATCGAGCAGCTTCTTTATTATTCGGCCGGGTACAAGTTCAGCTTCTTCGGGGGTAAGTATACCCTCGATCTCGAACTTGCCAATCACGAGCGGATGTTCGCGGGCAACTTCGGCAACTACGGACTCTACCTGAAGAACGCTTACGCGTTCGACGATAAATGGAACCTGTTTCTCGACATAGGGCTGATTAACGCCGGGAGTATCGCGCTCTCGTCGGTGAGCTACAAGCTGAAAATCGGGCTGGGGGTGGAATTAAAATGGTAAAACGGATCGTCCCGGTTGCAATAATTTTATTTTTATCCTCCTGCGCCCTCGATATATTCGGGTTTTTATCCACTTCCTTCGACGTGGATACCCGTTTCAGCGAGAGCAGGGCGTTGCCGGCGATACCCGATTTGGTTATCGCCACGAACGATTATTCGTTCATCGTGATATCCGATACGCACGTGTATTCGTGGGATAACGGGAATTTCGACAGGCTCAAGGCGAGGCTCTCCGCAGACGATAAATTTATTCTCGCGTGCGGAGACCTGACCCAGCAGGGGGAACTCCAATATATGGGGAATTACCGCGGCCTGATGAACGGGCTGGGACTGCCGTACTATTCCACCCCCGGCAATCACGACCTTTATTTCGGGGGATGGACGAATTACCGGGATATCCTCGGGCCGTCGAGCTATACTCTGAAGGCGGGGAATATCCGGCTGATCTCGTTCGATTCCGCGAGCGGGACGCTCGGGGCGGATCAGCGGGCATGGCTGGAAAATCTGCTTCGTACTTATACCGAATCCGTCTGCGTGGTGTTTACCCATTTCGAGTTCTTCAGCCCCTCCATATTCGAGACTCAGCAGTATACCGATATCGAGGAAATCTACTACCTGATGGACCTATTTTCCAAGTACGGGGTGGATTATGTGTTCATGGGGCATTCGCACAAGTACGACGACAGAACCGTGAACGGGGTACGTTACGTAGTCTGCGAGGATTTCAAGGAGAACGACGGGAATAGTATGGTTATCCGCGTGCATGTAAACGGCGGGTCGATCACGCATACGACGTTCATGCTGAACAATTAGTTATTATATTAACTTACAATCGTATCTATAGAAGGATGGACTTTGATTTTCGGGATTCCCGGGGTATATTGAATCCAGAATTCATTGTTTATTCCGATAATGAGCGTGGGTGTGTAGTTTAACCAGGAGGGAACAATGAAAATCAGCAAGGGCATACTGACGTTATTAATTATTTCGGCCGCGATTCCGGCGGCATACGGGATAACACTTTATCCCGGAGCACAGTACACTTACCTCGGCGTCGGCGCGAAAGAAGCCGCGCTCGGATACACGGGCATCAGCTCTCCCGGCGGGATGAGCGGGATGTGGTTCAACCCCGCGGCGCTGGGCGACCTTCGCCGTCTCGCTAACAGCTTCGGCGTCGCCGGATTCGGTACGTCGCAATTCCTCGGCGAGCTCGGGTTC
>JABLXV010000019.1 GCA_013177895.1 Brevinematales bacterium
GTGAATTTCGACGACACCGTATCGGAGGGCGTCGGCTTTATGAATTTCTCGTGGGGCGCGGTGTTCAAGAATATCGGGAAAAATATCTACCTGACGAACTCCGACCCGATGCCCGGGATGGGAATCGGCTTGGGCGCGTCATTCTATCTTTTTAAGTTCGACGCCTATAAGATGCGGATTTCCGCGGACGTGACAGTCCCGTGGGCACCCGTGGACTTTGTCGCGGGTATCGGTATCGAGCAGACACTGTTCAACCTATTTAACCTCCGCGTCGGGTATACCTATAATAATTTCGGTGTGGGGCCGTTTACGTTCGGGCTCGGCCTGAGCGGGAAGTTCGGGCTTTCGCAGAACACCGACGCTACGACCGATATCGACCTTTCGTATGCCGTCCAGATGCAGAAGTTCAACGGTGCGGACGAGTTCATGCATATGGTCAACCTGAGTATCGCGTGGGGATACTACGATAAGGAGCCGCCCGCGTTAAACGTCCGGCAGGACTACCAGAATATCTCGCCGAATAACGACGGTATTCAGGATAACGTGAAATTCGGCATGACCGCGGCCGATAATACCCTGCTCGCCGGATGGAGACTGGAAATATTCGACAGTAAGAAAAACAAGATTCGGGTGTTCGAAGGCGTGCCGGAATCGAAAATCCAGAGCCTGACGATAGAAAAATTCTTTACCCAGATATTCTCCGCGAAGAAAGCGGTGGATGTCCCGGCGTATATCAACTGGGCCGGAGTGAATGATATCGGTATTCTCGGCGGGGACGGAAATTACACCTATCAGCTGATCGCGTGGGACGAGAACGGCAATACCGCGACCAATAAAGCGGGAAAGATCGTAATCGATACGACTGTCCCGAAGGTGGATGTGACCCCGGATATGACTATTTTCTCCCCCAACGGGGACGGCGCTAAGGAGAAGATCGTGTTCGCCCTCAAGGGACAGAACCTCCAGACCGGCGATAAGATTACGGTCGAAATATGGAACACTTACGGGATGACGATAAAGAAGTACGATTATACCTCCCAAGTGCCGGATAAGATTGTCTGGGACGGGGTCGGCGACGACGGTAAACCCGCTCCCGAGGGAGATTACACGTTTATCCTGACCGCATCGGATATCGCGGGTAACCGGTCGATATCCAAGGTCGGCCAGTTCAAACTGGTACGCGCGATCCAGACGGCCGCGCTCAAGCCGAACCGTGACGGATTCTCCCCCAACGGAGACGGATGGATGGACGACGTGACCTTCAAGCCGTCGGTATCGGACGCCGCCGGGATGCTGAATTGGACGTTCCGTATCATTTCCCCCGACGGGAAGCCGGTGATGAAGTACGACGGGACGGGCGACCTTCCGCAGGAACTGTCATGGGACGGACGCGACTCCTCGGGGAAAACCGCGCCTAACGGCGAATATTCCTGCGAGCTCCAGATATTCTACGACAGCGGCAACCATCCGGTCAGCCAGAAACAGACGGTGAAATTGGATACGGTCGCGCCCCAGATTAAAATTGAGATACCCAAACCTATCATTCAGGCGAACGATAAAGGTCAGATAGACCCGGTGGAGATTCTCCTCTCTGACGTGAAGGGCGACCCGACCGATACCTACCGGGTAAAGATTGTCGATTCGCAGGAGAGTCTGGTTAAGTACGACAAGTTCACGAAGGATATGTACGATAACGGCGACCCCGCCGAACCGGGCAATCCCGATAAGTATAAAAAGTATCTCTGGGCGGGGCGCGGAAACGATCTCAAACCGGTGCCCGACGGTAAATACAGCTTCATAATAGAAAGCTACGACGACCTCGGCAACAGCGCGGTATTTACTGCGGCCAAGCCGATCATCGTCAAGGCGGGATTCGAGACGGTCACCGCGCAGGCGGACACGGTCGCGATTTCCCCGCAGGGTGGCGGCAACAGCCAGAGCGCCAATTTCAAGTTCAACATATCCGATACCAAATGGCTCTCCCAGTTCTCGTTCATTATCAAGGATGAGGCGGGTAATGTAGTTAAAAAGGTTTCAAACCCGAAGTTCTTTATGGACTATACTTGGGACGGAAAGGACGATAGCGGGAAATATGTGCCGGACGGGGTATATACCTATGTCGCGGTCGCGGATTTCGCGGAGGTCGAGCAGAAGACCAACTCGATAGAACGCAAGATTTCGGTCGATAACGACCCGCCGAAAATCGAGCTGGCGCCGGGGCAGGATTATACCTATCTCGCGTTCTCGCCGAATAACGACGGCGTTAAGGAATCCATCGTCTTCGCGCTGAATATCGCGGGCAATAAGGGCGACCGCGTGTTCGCGTATATCAAGGACGCGAACGGCAACATTATCCGCAAGTTCATCTGGAAGAATATCGAGGATATCCCGTCCGAGCTGAAATGGGACGGGAACGACGATAAGGGCAACCCCGCGCCGCAGGGTAAGTATGCATTGATTATCAACGGCGTCGACGTCGCGGGGAACTCCTCCGAGATGAAGATCGATAATATCAAGCTCGTCCGCGAGTTCGAGAAGCTCGAATTCGTGGTCAAGGATTACTATCTCGCTCCCAACGGGAACGACAAGTATAAAACGCTGACGTTCGGCTCCAAGCTCTCGTCGACAGACGGGTTGGTCGAGGCGAAGATGGTGATTTACGACGAAGTCGGGCGCGCGGTGAAGACCTACAAGATGGATAAGAACAGTTATTCCAATATTTCATGGAACGGCGAGAGCGACTACGGGAACGGGTTCGCGCCGGACGGGGTATACTCCGCGAACGTCACATTCGTGTTCGACAGCGGGAATCAGGCCGCCGGGAAGATACCCAATATCATCCTCGACCGTACCGCCCCGACCCTCAACCTCTGGTCGGTACCGAATTACTTCTCGCCCGACGGGGACGGAAAGGGCGATATCCTCTACCTGAACTTCAACGCCCTCGACAAGAACGGTATCGATAAGTGGGATATGACAATCTATAAAGTCCTGACGCTGTACCAGAAGGATAAGAGCTATACCGACTATATCCCGTTCAAGAGCTACGCCGGCAAGGTCTCGACCAACGCCGCGACGATAGCATGGGACGGCAAGAGCGATCGTCCGAACGAAGCGGTCGGTTCGATGCAGGACTTCATGGTGGTGCTGACGGCGGCCGATAAGCTCGGCAACTCCATCGCCATCACAAACCGTTTCGAATCGGGTATCCTCATCAAGCCGACGGCCGACGGGTTTATGATCATCATGGACAGTATTTCATTCGGGTACGACAGCGCCGCGCTGAACCCCAACGATAAGAAGAAACTGGCCATGCTCGCGGATATGTTCAAGAAGCTCATCCAGAATCCGACGAACTACGGTATTACCAACGCGTTCCTGATCGAGATACGCGGGCATACCGACGAACGCGGGCCGGAGAATTATAATATGACTCTTTCGATCAACCGCGCGACCTCGGTGTACGACTACCTGACGAAGGACCTCAACGTGTTCAAGTCGCTGCTGTACTTCAAGGGCGCGGGCGAGAGCGAGCTATTGGTGAAGGATATCCCGAATACGTTGCCGCAGGTGGAGCAGGAACGCCTGCACGCGATTAACCGCAGGGTGGAGTTCTATATCCATATCCTGCCGAAACAACCGCCGAAGAAGAAATAGGTACTGCGTACGGCTAATCCCATTACCAAAGTGGTATACAGTATGGGATGTCAGCCTGCGACGAAGGTGATAAATAATCGATGACGATATTCCCCCCGGTCATACCGAGCCTGTCGAGGTAGGTAACTCCGGGGGGACTTTTTTTCTTTCCGAATTCTATTTCCGTGCACATCCGTTTCCCCCGCGTGCATCCGCGATAAATCGGGCTAAATATACCGACCCCATTTTCGCACGGACTACACGGATAAGCAAAGATTCTCGCGGAGAATATACCCCATTATGAGCGGGGGGGGTAGTTCCGCGCTTAGTACATTTTTCCTATTGACATTCTCTCCCGTTGGGGGTATGATAATCCATCACTCAACGGGAGTTTTCTATGGAACCTTACCAGTCGGTCAAACCTATCACCTACTACGGGAAATCCGATATCGGGGTACTCATCAGTCACGGGTTTACCAGCACCCCTCAGTCGCAGGAATATATGGCGAAACGCTTCGCCGGAGCGGGGTTCCAAGTCGAATGTCCCATCCTTCCCGGGCATTGCACAAAGTGGCAGGACCTCAATAAAGTCCGTTACACCGACTGGATCGAGACCCTGAAAGTATCGCTAGATAAATTGAGAGAGCGCGCGTCATTTATCGCGATGGAGGGTTTGTCATTAGGCGGGTTGCTCGGGCTTTATTTTGCGCAGCATTTTCCCGAGGTCAGAGTGGTAGTAGCGATCAATCACGCGATATGGCTTGGAAATCCTTTTGTTCCGCTATCCCCGTTGCTGAAATATGTTATGCCGTCCACGCCCGCGATCGCGGGGGATATCAAGGATCCGTCCGCGCAGGAATACGCCTATTCGCGTACGCCGATCGGCGGGATCGCCCAGCTATGGAAGCTCAGTAAAATGGTCATACGCGATCACGATAAGATTAATGTGCCCCTCCTGATATTTAAATCCGAAGACGATCATGTCCTGCCGAGGAAGAACGCCGAGTACACCTATGAGCATGCGGCGAGCGCGGTGAAGGAACTCGTATGGCTGAAAAACTCCTATCATGTCGCGACCCTCGATTTCGAGAAGGATCTGATCGCCGATAAAGCCATCGAGTTTATTAAAAACGCCCGTGAACAGGCAGGAAAGTAACAGAAGGCATACTATCCGAAATAAAGGTAAAATGTTCGTCCGGCAGCCGTAAAAGGGGCTTTTTGTAAATGCATCGTTCGAATGTTTGTCATTTTCATCGAATTCCGCTAAAATAAAAATACGAAAACTCTAAGATTTATATTGGGTAACAAGTTAACGGTATGGCATTTTTTTATGAGATTTTTGTTCGTTACTTGATACTTTTCACTTTCAACTTTTTACTGATATAAGGAGGAGCGGATGTCAGGCTATATCGGCTCTATCGATCAGGGGACGACCAGTACACGGTTCATCCTCTTCGACCGTTCGGGGCAGCCCGCCGCGTCGCACCAGATCGAGCACCGCCAGATATTCCCCAAACCCGGCTGGGTCGAGCACGACCCGGTGGAGGTGTGGGAGAATACCCAGCGCGTGATAGCCGAGACCCTGATTCGCTCCGGCATCCCCCGAGTGAAAATCGACGCGATAGGGGTGACGAACCAGCGCGAGACCGTGGTCGTATGGGACAGGCGCACCGGTAAGCCCTACTATAACGCGGTGGTCTGGCAGGACACCCGCACCGATACGCTTATACGGGAGCTTTCCCGCGAGGGCGGAGTCGACCGTTTTCGGGACAAAACGGGGCTGCCGCTCGCGACCTACTTCTCCGGCCCGAAAATTCGATGGATACTCGATAATGTCCCCGAGGCGCGGAAAGCCGCTGTCGAGGGAAACGCGCTCTGCGGTACGATGGACTGCTGGATTATTTGGAATCTCACCGGCGGAATAAACGGCGGCGCGCATGTCACCGATGTGACCAACGCGAGCCGCACGATGCTGATGAATCTCGCGGCGCTGGATTGGGACGACGAGCTTCTCGCCGCGATGCGGGTGCCCCGTTCGATGCTTCCCGCGGTCAGGCCGTCGATCGACAGCGCGTTCTACGGCAAGACGTCCGGGGATTGTCCCGCCGGCGGGGGAATCCCGGTGTCCGGCGCGCTCGGCGACCAGCAGGCCGCCTTGGTCGGGCAGGGTTGTTTCGATCCGGGCGACGCGAAAAATACCTACGGTACGGGATGTTTCCTGCTGATGAATACCGGGAGCGCCCCGGTGCGTTCATCGTGCGGCCTGATTACCACCGCGGCGTACCGTTGGGACGACCGCCCGGCGGTTTACGCGCTCGAGGGCTCTATCGCGATTACCGGCGCGCTCGTGCAATGGATTCGCGATAATATCGGCCTCATCAGGACTTCCCCGGAAATCGAGGAACTCGCGGCGACTGTGGAGGATAACGGCGGGGTATATTTCGTGCCCGCGTTCTCCGGGCTGTACGCGCCGTATTGGCGGAGTGATGCGCGGGGGATTATCGCCGGGCTGACGCGGTTTGTCAATAAGGGGCATATCGCGCGCGCCGTCCTTGAAGCCACCGCGTTCCAGACGCGGGATATTTTCGACGCGATGCGGAAGGATTGCGGGCGGGATATCGGCGCGTTGAAGGTCGACGGCGGTATGGTGAAGAACGAACCCCTGATGCAGTTTCAGTCGGACATTTTGGGCGTCCCGATTATCCGCGCGAAAGTCACCGAAACCACCGCGCTCGGCGCGGCGTATGCGGCGGGTATCGCGGTCGGCTTCTGGAAGGATTTTTCCGATGTGCGCGCGAACTGGATGAAGGATAAGGAGTGGATTCCCTCGATGGATTCCTCCAAACGGGAAGAGTACTATAAATATTGGAATAAAGCTGTAAATAGAACGATGGAATGGCTGGAGTAGCAAATGGTGACAATATCTGAAATTATTCAAAAGGAATGCGTATTATTTATAGACGGCGGAAACCGCGAGGAAGTAATAAAGACGCTGGTGCAAAGTGCTTATAAATGCGGGAAGATTCCCTCGGAGGAGGCGTTCGAGAAGGCCGTGCTCGAAAGAGAGCGCGTCCTGGGTACGGGTATCGGGGTGGGCGTGGCTGTTCCGCACGCCAAGCTGGAAGGGGTGAAGGATTTCTTCATCATGGTTGGAATATTAAGGAAGGATACCGATTGGGACTCGATCGACCGGGTTCCTGTGCGGATCGTATTCCTGATCGGATGCCCGTTGGAACGCCAGCGCGAGTATCTCGAGATTCTGGCGACTGTCACCCTCCTGGTGAAGAGCAAGAGCCGCAGGGTACGCCTGCTGGAGTCGTCCGCCGGGGAATCGGTGATAGAATGCTTTAAAGGTTTATAGGCGGGCATACCGTGATAGAATATTTCTTCTTAATCTCCGGCGCGGTTCTGTTATGCGCCTTTTTGGTTAAACTGATTTTTAACCGCTTGCGGATTCCCGAGGTGACGGGATATGTCATAATCGGTATCCTCCTCGGCATATCGATGGTCCGGCTTCTTGACGAACGAGTGCTGGATTCGATGGAGTGGATATCGTCTATCGGGCTATGCCTGATCGCGTTCCTGATCGGTATCGAACTGAAGTGGGATAATCTGAAGAAGCTGGGAAAGTCGATTGTGTTTATCGTGCTGTTCGAGACGATGGGCGCGTTTATCGTCGTGTTCTTCGGGATGCTCCTGTTATCGGGCGGCGACGTCGCGTTTTCGCTCCTGCTGGGCGCGGTAGCGTCGGCGACAGCTCCCGCGGCGACCGTAGCGGTTATCCGGCAGTTTCAGGCGAAGGGCTTCCTCACATCGACAATCCTCGCGGTCGTCGGCCTCGACGATGCCGCCGCGCTCATTGTCTATGTGTTCGCCGCCAGTTTCGCGAAGGGGATTATCAGCGGGGCGGGTTTGAACTGGGGGACGATCATCCTCTCGTCGTTCCTGTCGGTGGGGCTATCCATCGTGATCGGCGGGGGTTTCGGCGCGCTGTACGCGTTCATTATGAAGCATGTGCGGAATAACGAGGCGATTGTAATCGCGGTGTCGGCGTTCCTGCTGATACAGCTCGGCGTCTGCAAGGTGCTGGGGATTTCCGAGCTCCTGACCGTCATGGTGTTCGGCGCGGTCACGGTGAACCTTTCGCCCGCGCTCGTACTTCGTACCGACGAGATGGTGCGGAACTATACGCCGATATTCCTGTCGTCGTTTTTCATCATCGGCGGCGCGCACCTCGATTTGAGCCTGATTACGAAGGTGGGGCTTGCCGGTATCGGGTACTTTTTATTCCGTACCGCCGGTAAGATCGGCGGGGGCACTCTCGGCGCGGTGGTCGGAAGGGCTCCCGCGAACGTCAAACGCTATGTCGGGTTTGCGCTGATTCCGCAGGTCGGGGTGGCTCTCGCTCTCGCCCTCGCTATCCGTTCGGACTTCGGCGCGCCGGGTATGGGCGAGGCCGGAAAAATCCTCGCGGTATCGGTTATCAATATACTTCTTCTGACGACCATTATCACGGAAATCGTCGGACCGCTGATGACACGGGCTGTTTTGAAAAAAGCCGGTGAAATTCAGACGAATATTTAGGAGGAGCCGCCCATGTATTTTTTATTTATAAAGCTCGTGAATACAGACTATAAAGAAGACGTCATCCTCGCGATGCAGAGTGTGGGTATTTCCAAAGCTACCGCTATCGACGCGCACGATCTGGACACCCCGCTCGCGGACGAGTTCAGCTTCTTCTCGGGATTTTTCAAGTCCGAGGAGGAACGGATGCGCGAGCAGATCGTGATTACCGCGCTCTGCGAGGGAAAGACCCAGGTGCGGCGTATGCTCGACATGCTCCGCGAGGCGGATATCGAGATCGATAAAGAGGCTATATTACGGGTAATACTGATGCCGGTGGTCAGCGTGTTCGAGAAGGACGAGGGGTGGCAGAATTTCGATGAAGCATGATGTGGTAATAATCGGCGCGGGTATTGTCGGATGCATGACCGCCCGGTTCCTTTCCCGTTACGATCTGGATATACTCCTGATCGACCGCGCCGACGACGTCGGTTCCGGCGCGAGCGCCGCGAACAGCGCGATCCTCCATTCCGGGCACGACCCCGAACCGGGGACCCTCAAGGCGCGGATGAACGCCGGGGGCAGCCGCATGTGGAGCAGCCTCGCGGATGAGCTCGGTATCCCGGTCAAGCATACCGGGAGCTATGTGGTCGCGGTCGATAACGATGGGCTTCCGGCGCTCGATACTCTCCTGCGCCGCGCGGAAGCGAACGGTATCCCCGGGGCGCGGATTGTCTCCGGCGCCGAACTGCGCGAAAAGGAACCGCTGGTGAACCCCGATGTGACAGGGGCATTGTGGACTCCGACCGCGGCAGTGGTTGATCCGTTCGCCGCCGTACTTGCCGCCGCCGAGAACGCTGTCGCAAACGGGGTAGTATTCCAATCCGAAACAACCTTTCTCGACTTCATTATAGACAACGGCGCGATCAAGGGTATCCGTACCGATCGGGGCGATATCGAATGCGGGTGGGTGATCAACGCGGCGGGAGCGTATTCCGCCGAGGTGATGCACCGCGCGGGCGTCCGCCCCGATTATCATATCGTTCCACGGCGCGGCGAATATCTCATCTTCGACCGCCAGAAGGTCAGGCTGGAAAACGTGCTTTTCCCGGTGCCGACCGATAAAGGCAAGGGCACTATTGTCTCGACTACGGTGCACGGGAATATTATGATCGGGCCGAACGCGATGGAAATTGACGACAGCGGCGACGTATCGACGACTACCGCCGGGATGGACGAGGTGATCGCGAGCGCGAAGAGTCTCGTACCGTCGCTGGATATCCGTTACGTGATCGCGGAGTTCGCCGGGATACGCGCGTCGGGATATCCCGACCGCGACTTTATTATCGAGGCCTCCGTCAAGCCGCGCGGGCTTCTGAATATCGCGGGCATCGAATCGCCCGGGTTTGTTTCCGCCCCGGCTATCGCCGCGCATGCGGTGGAGCTTCTCCGAGGGAACGGGTTTGCGCTCCGCGAAAGGGGCGGGTGGAACCCCATACGGGAGCCGCGCCCGGTGTTCCGTGAGATGTCCCATGCGGAGCGCGCGGAGATCACGAAGGCCGACCCCGCATACGGGCGGATTATCTGCCGGTGCGAGGATGTGACCGAGGCGGAAGTCCTTTCCGCCATCCGTTCGATAGTCCCCGCGCGAAGTTACGACGCGATCAAGAGGAGGACATGGCTGGGCACGGGGCGATGCCAGGGCGGGTTCGATTACCCGCGCGTCATCGAACTGCTCGCGGAGGAATTGGGTATCCCGGTGACCGAAGTGACGAAGTCCGGGGGGAAGTCGCGGTTTATTTACCGCGCTACAAAGGATATAAACAATGCATGATAGATTCGGTGTCGCCGTAATCGGCGGGGGGCCGGGCGGATTGGCCGCCGCTATCGAGGCCCGGCGGAACGACGCGGGCCGCGTGCTCGTAATCGAGCGCAACGAGCGTCCGGGCGGCATACTCCCGCAGTGTATCCATAACGGCTTCGGGGGAGATATATTCGGGCAGGACCTGCCCGGCCCGTTGTACGCGCAACGCTTTATCGACGAAGCCGTACAGAACGGGGTGGAGTTCCAAAGCGATACAATGGTGATGGGGCTGGACAGCGATTTAACTATCCATGCCGCGAGCCGCCGGAACGGGTATATCGCGCTAAAAGCGGGAGCGGTCGTCCTCGCGATGGGGTGCAGGGAACGCACGCGCGCGCAGGTACGGCTTCCGGGGACACGCCCGGCGGGGGTGTTCACAGCGGGCACTGTCCAGCGCCTCGTGAATATCGAGGGATATATGCCCGGCAAACGGTTCGTCATACTCGGCTCCGGCGATATAGGGATGATTATGGCGCGGCGGCTGACTATCGAGGGCGCGGGGGTGGTCAAGGTGATCGAGATACTCCCGTTCCTCACCGGACTGCGCCGGAACTATGTGCAATGCCTGCGCGATTTCGATATCCCTCTCGAATTGTCGACTACAGTCAACCGGATTATCGGGCGTGAACGTCTCGAGGCGGTCGAGACAGTCCGGGTCGACCCCGAACTGAAGCCCATACCCGGCACGGAGGCGATGATTCCATGCGACTCCCTGCTGTTATCGGTCGGGCTGATACCCGAGAACGAGCTTTCCCTGCGCGCGGGTGTGGAACTCGATCCTGTCACGGGCGGGCCGAAGGTCGACGAGCGGATGGCGACGAACATGCCGGGGATATTCGCCGCGGGGAACGTAGTCACAATCTACGATCTCGCGGACGAGGTGAGCAAGGCGGGATATATCGCCGGACGCTCGGCTGCGGAGTACGCGCGGAACGGGCACGGTGGCGGCGGCGATACGGTCGATATCGTGCCGGGCGAGAATGTCCGCGGCGTTGTGCCGCATCGGGTCAATATCCGCGAAGGGTTGGATACCGGTGTCGTCCTGTCGTTTCGGGTATCCCGTCCTATCGAGGGTAAGGCGGTGATCGAGGTCATGCACGGGGATACGCTGGCGGCGAGCGTCAGAAAACCGTTCGCGCGTCCCGCCGAGATGCTGAGCGTCCATGTGAAATTGAAGGAAATAAACCGTTCAGATAAAAATATTACAGTGAATGTCCGCGCGGCGGATGGGGAATAATATGCCGGAAGAAAAACGCGAATTCGTGTGCATCAGTTGTCCGAGGGGATGCGAGATTACGACGGTACTCGACGGGAAATCGATCGTCAGCGTGAGCGGGAATATCTGTAAGCTCGGGGTCAAGTATGTCGAGGACGAGGTCACCGACCCCAGGCGGATAGTCACCAGCACCGTCAGGGTGCGCGGCGGCGTTACGCCCCTCGCTCCGGTTTGGACGGAGCAGTCCATACCGAAAGGGATGATTCTCCGGCTCGCGGACGGGCTTCGGAAAGTGGAAATGACCGCCCCGGTGAAGTGCGGCGATGTGGTTCTGGAAAACATATTCGGTACAGGTATCAACGTGGTCGCGAGCGGGGAGGTCGACGTAAAATGAACAAGATATTGATCTTTATCAAGGGGATTATCGTCGGCATATCCAGCCCCATGCCCGTGCTGTCGGGCGGGATGGTCGCGTTCTTCCTCGGCGTGTACGACGATATGATCGAGGCGATCGGCAACTTTTTTACCAATAAGGAAAAACGCCCTGAGTATATCCGTTTGCTCCTGCCGCTGGGCGGCGGGGTCGCGGTCGGGTTCGTACTGGGTATCCTGATATTCGCTAAGCTGTTCCTTTGGGGGATGAATACCTATCCGATACCGACCTACGCGTTCTTCGGCGGGCTGATTATCGGGTCGATCCCGTTTATCCTCAAGGCGCATCACGATATGGCGTTCAAAATCCCGAGGGCGCTCGTACTGATCGCGGGTGTGGCGGTCGTGGTTGTGCTGGGCTTGTTTACCAAGCACGGGACTCCTACGGTCGCGTCGGATATCAAGGTGGTATCGGAGGTTCTCGGGTTTATAAAAATTACCGCGATCACCCCGGAGTACGCGTTATGGATGCTTCTCTGCGGGTTCCTGATCGCCGGGGCGATGGTGATACCGAATTTCCCCGGGTTCGCTCTCCTCATCGGGATGGGCGAATACCACAACCTGTTTCTCTACGCCGACGAGCGGATGATAGTCCCGTTGGCGTTCTTCGGGGTGGGAGTCGTTGCCGGGATATTACTTTTCTCGCGGATTGTTTCGATCCTGCTGAAAAAAATCCCGGCATATACCTTTTACTTTATCCTGGGGCTGATATTCGCGTCGGTCGTGCAGATAGGCCTCGACGCGTCGAAAACGACTACGTCGCTCGATATTTACCAGATAGTCTGGGGCGTGGGAATGCTGGTCGCGGGATACTTTATCGCGTACCTGATGAGCAAGCTCGAGAGCTATCAGCCGAAGAAGGATAAGCCCGAATCGGATAACCCCGTTTAGAAATAAAACCCGCATTTCAGCGGGAAGATTGCGGACATTTTAGCGCTGATAGACTGCTTCACTTCCTATGGTCGTTCGCAGTGACACGGATTCACGTTTTACTACGGCTGTAGGGCTTCAAGGCAATCACGTTTAGAAGTGGAAGCGTACCCCGAATGCCGCGTCCCAATCGAATCCGGTCGCGGGAAGGATCGCGATACCGGGGGCGACTTCAAGGAACAGTTCGAGCGGCTTGATGACGAACCAGTCGATACCGACGGGAACCCGGAACCCGAGGCCGAGAATTGTCCCGCCGCCGGTTTTATTATCGATATTGAATAATCGAACTTTTCCGCCGATACCGATATACCATGTCAGCGGCCCGGCGAGTTTTCCGTTATACAGCCACCCGTCGAGATGAAAATGCAGGTAGTTTCTCAGCGACCATGCAATCCCGATTATCGGGAAACTTCCTACCCGGATGGACAGGCCGGTAGGTTCGCCCACCATGAAGCCGATGCCGATGGCGTTCGCATTATTCATAGTACCGAATGTCAATAGGGCGGCGAAAACCGCGAGTAATGATAGTCTTTTCATTTATTCTCCTTTTATCATTTTCTGAATCACCTTGTTGCTTTCGATATACGCGAGGGTAAATCCCTGACCGGACGGCTTCACGTCGTAGAACTCGAACGGGCCGTAGGACTTACCGCCGATATTGACGTAACGGCTCTCCCCGATAAAGGTGCGGAACGTATACGCGGAACCGTCGGGGGAGAATTCGAGACTATGGGCGTCATCCAGCCCGCCGTACTCCGCGCCGTTGACCACCATCGTCCACAACTTTTCCTTATAGTACACGAATCCCCATGACGAACCGTCCGCCGAAAAATCCGGCCCCGCCGCGTCCTCGTAAGGCCCGAAACTATTGCCGTTTATCACGACGTATATCCCGTTCTTCCGGTAGATATACCCCATCGACTCGCCCTTGCCGGAGAACTTCGGCGTCCACGCGTCCGCGAAAACTCCCATCGGCTTGCCGTTGGTGTAAATAGTAATTATTCCGCCCGATTTCGCGGTGAACGCGTAGTGGGAACCGCCGGCGGAGAACGAGGCCGACCATACCTGATCGAACGGGCCGGATACGCCGCCGTTAATGTTGATATAGTATTTCCCGCCGGAGCATTCCTGCGCGGAGTTCACCGTACCCCCGATATTATAGTAGAAACCGTAACTTTTCCCGTTCGCGGAGAATGTCGGATCCCAGATAAAGCTATACCCGCCGAAGTCGTTACCGTTGATACGCGCGAAATATTTCCCGTCCTTCCGGTAGACGAAGCCGTAGTTGAAATCGGGGGCGAGTATGACCGGACGGGCGCTTTCGAACGGGCCGAGCTTGCCGGAATTCATCATAATGTACTCCGCGCCGTTATCGATATAGCGGAAAGCGTAAAGCTGCCCGTCTGAAGAGAACGCGGGCATCCACGCGCGCTCGTATCCGCCGAAGTCGGTCGTCCCGATATGCACATGGAACTTACCGCCCTTCAGGTAGGCGAACCCGTAGCGCGCGCCGTCGGGGGAGAACACCGGGTCGCTGGCCTCGTCGAACGGGCCGAGGGTATCCGCGCCGGCGGTCACCCAGTGCTTGCCGTTCTGTATAAAGTGGAATCCGTAGTTACGGTCGTCGGGAGAGAACACCGGGAGCCATACCTTCCGGTACGGGCCGTAGATCGTATTTCCGAGCTGGAGGTAATCCTTTCCTTCTTTTTTAAATATGATGCACGCGGTAGCGCCGGAGGGCGAGTAGGCGAACCCCGATATATCCTCAAACGGCCCGCTGAGGCGGACGCCGTTCTTGGCATAGTAGGCCCCGTCCAGCGTCAGCACGGTCATCGTCTGCGAACCGTTGGGCGATAAGATGAAGCCCATGACCTGCGAACCCGCCGGCAGACTGTTATCCCCGCAGGATGTGAGAAATAACGCGAACAGGAAAAGAACTGCGATCAACCGCGACATATACGCCTCCTCAGTAAATTATAAGATAAAAAGTGACAAGTGACAAGTTTAAGGCTCCTGCGGGAAATGGGGTGCTTGACAATTTTGTTTTTACGGGATATAGTATAAAAGGAAAGATGAGGTTTGATTTTTTCCCTTTTATCGAGTGTGAGGAGGTCGAATGAGTTATCAGGGGAGTCTTATAATAGAGCAGGAAGTACGGAATAATCTGAATAACCCAGAATACTGGAAAGCGCGTTATGAGAAAGCTTTCGGTAAGCCTTATCCCTACGGACAGGATGATGATGCCGAAACCGTGCGTGGGAATATGCTAAAAGATCGAACGAAAAAAGATACTCTTGACATTGGAGGTTGAGGAAATATGAAACCTTTTTATTTCGGTCACGGTGATTTAATGATAGAACAGGAAGAAAGAGATAAATCCGATAATCTTGAGAGTTGGCAAGAGTTTTATTCTGAGATGTTTGGAAAACCATGTCCGTATAAGGATATTGCTACGATTGTGGAAAAGTTAGATCAAAATAAGCCATGAATCAAAGCTGAGAACAAATCAGGGGTCTGTCAATTCGACATCCCTATTTTAACAATCTTATAACCCTGATGGGTTTTTAAAGGTTGCACTTCAACTTGAATCTACATAGCCATGCGTAGGTCACAGAGCGGCTCCTTTTTCGTCCCATCCTTCATCACGGGCTGGATATTTATATTGAAAATAACGCACATATCGGGGTTAGTGTACGCATAGTTCGACAAGCTCACTATGACACAGCGCCTTCATCACGGGTTAAATATTTCTGTTTGTAGACGATTTGATATCGGGGATAGGGTGCGCAGCACCAGCGGGTAAAAGTTTGACGAAATCCGAAGTTTACCATAAAATTAAAGGTGCTTATTCTAAACATCGGAGGAGAAATGGCATCGACCGACCCCGCGGGGTTTTGGGACATCACGCTTGAAAAATGGGGCTACTCGCTGAAGAATCTCGCGATCAGGTTCGGATTCCACGCTCTTGGCAGGGGGTTGCAGGCGGTATCGCGGATGGACGGGAGAGTCCGGGACGAACTGCACGAACTTCCCGAAGGGTTTGTTTTTAAAATCTCCATCCTCCCTGAGGGCGGCTGCGTAGTATGGAAGAAGACGAACGGTTACCTGAAGTATGTAGGGAAGCAGGATAGACCCGCCGACCTTGTGATGATCCTCAGGAACCGCGAGACAGCGTTCATGTTTGTTACCGCCGCAATCGGGATATCCGACGCTTATGCCCGTCACCAGATCGGCGTCGAGGGCGACTTGGCGCAGGCGATGCTGATTGCGCGGTGCATGATTATCGCGGAACGCTACCTCTTTCCGCGTTTTATGTGCAGGCGCGTCATCCGCGATTTGCCGAAGATGGGTTTCGTCAGACAGTTGAACCGTTTATTGATGTATATATTAGCGATACCGTTCGGTATTATATAAGGGCGGTTGAGTAATATATAATTTGTTCAAGAAAATTACGGCATGATTGAATATATAATGCCCAATGGTCGCTTCCTTAAATAATTATTAAAGCGGCTATAAGGAAGAAATATGTTGCCCGATTACTATGAATTTTATAATCCGGTCAGAATTGTTGCCGGGAAGAAGGCGCTGGAAAGCATCCCGGGTATCCTTCTAGAATCCGGTACGCGCAGGCCCCTGATACTTGCCGGCCCGGTGATTGTCAAGGCGAAGCTGATGCTGAAGGTGTCCTCCGCGCTGCGGGCTGGGAAAATCACCCCGGACATTATTTTCAAGGATATTCACCAGGAATCTTCAATGGAAACCGTCAGGGCGGCGAGGGATATGTATATCGAACACCGTTGCGACAGCCTGATAGCGGTGGGCGGCGGGTCGGTGATCGATACCGCGAAGGCCGCGAATATTATGATCTCCGAGAATACCGACGACTTGCGTAAATTCGAAGGGCTAGACCGCCTGAAAACCCCGCAGGTTCCGCTGATAGTCGTCCCGACTACGGTGGGCACCGGCTCGGAAGCTACGGGCGCGGCGGTGATCTACGACCCCGACCGCAAGGCGAAGATACAGTTCATATCGCCGCTCATTTTCCCCAAGGCCGCGGTGCTCGATCCCCGGATGACCGAAACTATCCCGCCGAAACTTCTTGCCTCCACCGCGATGGATGCGCTATCCCATGCAGTCGAGGCGTACTCGTGCATGCAGAAAAACCCCATGAGCGACGCTTACGCGTTCACGGCGGTCAACCTGATTCGCCAGAACCTCGTCAAGGCGCTGGAGAACGAGGGGGAGCGCGAGGAAGTGTTCGCGCTGGCGAATGCCGCGTTACTGGCGGGGCTCGCGTTTTCGAACTCTATGGTCGGGGCGGTGCATGCGCTCGGGCACGCGGTTGGCGCGGTCGCGCATGTCCCCCACGGTGTCGCGATGGGCTTACTCCTTCCTGCGGTGATGGAGTTCAATATCCGCCGCGCGGAGGAATACTACGCCGATCTCCTCCTTCCGCTTGCGGGCGAGGATGTCTACGCGCAGACTCCGGTGAACGTTCGCGCGACCCGGGCTATCCATGAGATACGCAAACTCCAGAGGGATCTGCACGATCTCTGCGGATTCCCGTTGACGCTGAAGGATGCGGGAGTTACGGCCTCGCAGGTACGCGAGATCGCGAAGGCGTCGATTAACGAGGCCGCGCTGATCACCAATCCCCGTGATATGACAGCCGCCGACGCGGAAAAAATCCTGATGAAAGTATTATAAGGGCGGTTTCCCCCTGACGGGGACTGACGCAAAAACTATTAACATTTATAACATTAGTAATGATATATCTATAAAATACGTCCAATGGTCACTTCCTTGCCCCGCCTTCCTTATTTTAATTGCACCATCGAATGCGGGGTTATTAGAAGTGCCCATAAGCTATTATCAATATTTTAGATGAACGAAGGATAACTGTTTGAACAGAATTTTATTGCTCAGTCTGGTTCTTTTAACGGTTTCAGGGAATTTATTCGCGAAGAAGTTCAGCTGCAAGCAGGCCAACCTGAAGGTGGAATTACCGTCGGGGTGGAAATTATGGGGGGAATATCCCGATGAGGTAAGAATCATCTCGCCGAAAGACGAGGGAATAGTAATTATCGCGTACTACGGGGAGATAAAAAAGGACTCTACCGAGGACGAAGAATACCTGAGGCTCGAACAGAAGGTAAAGAAAGCGTTCGATATCTCGCTGTCAAACAACTCCTCTGTCGGCATCAAAACCAAGTCGAAAGTAAAAATCAACGGGATGGCAGCCTACATAATCAGCGGATATCTCTATCAGAACAGCGGATACGAGGATATGACCGCCGCCGGGTTTGTTACCGGTAAGGGGATGGGCGCGGTTATTGTGTCCATCTATCAGCAGGATTCCGCGAAATTCAAAAAGGATATCGATAAAATTATAAAAAGCGTTAAAAAGATGAAATGACCGCGAACCGGGCAACCTGCCGGATCGGCTCGCAATGGAGTATTGATATTCTATTACTCACATTATAAAGGGGAAAACAATGACCCCGAAGGAAATCGCGAAGGCTATTTTTCATGGTTTTTCCTGCAAAAATGGAATAGTCAGGTAAGCAGTTCAGAAATACGCTCGATTACATAATCGGCGTCCTTCCGGCGCGCGTCAATCGCCTCCGGCCAAATTTCACGGATAACCCCTGCCATCATAATAGCGGAAATCCCGGTATCCTTCGCGCCCCGCAATTCATCGGAACCGCCGTCCCCGATAAACACCGCATCCTCCGCGCGCGTATGGAGAAGATCGAGGGTATAAAGGTATATCTCGCGGTCGGGCTTCATCATTCCGACGTCGCAGGAAAATACGGTGGCGTCGAAATAGTCGCGGATAGGGGAATCGTTCCATCCCGCGGCCTCGGATACGTCGGCGTTACTGATCAGCGCGATTGTTTTACCGGACTGCTTCAACGCGCGGAGGGTTTCCCGTACTTCATGGGGGATGTTGACAAGCGCGCTCCTGAATCGTTCGATGCGTGCCTCGACCGCCTCTTCGATCAGTAATTCCGGGATTGCGGGGTCGATTGCATGCGCCATCTTTTCTACGAACGAGTACGGGTCTTTATCGAACCCCTTGAGACGATCCGTCGATTTGTCCAGCAGCTGCTCGTTCCATGCCTCCCGGCTCACCCCGAGGCGGTCCGATGTGAACGGTAATCCCGACCAGAGAGATTCCGGCGGGGTAAGCGTATGAAATAGATCGAATAGAAGTACCTTTTTCGTCCTGATAAACTCGGCCGGGTTATTCGCTGGCATATTTCATCTCCGATGGATTTTTAAAATCAACAATGGGATAAGTATAGTATCATTTCATCTCTCCATTGTCAAATATCCGGGGGAGGTTATTCCCGATAGTTGCGTTCTCCGCGCGGATAGGGTAAAATAAGATTTGTTCAGGCAATTATCTATATCAGGGAGGTCATGTTGCGTTTTATTATCATACTGCTTATCGGGTTAATCATGCCGTGCCTGATCTCCGCGCAGGACTCGGGGGCGGATTACGCGGAGGTGTTCGGCGCCGTTCGGTCGCAGTTCGATTCCGCCGAGAACGCGGAACCCGCCGATTATGAAACACTTCTTCCATTGACGCAGAAGCTCTCTCAACTGATCGCCGGACTGAAGGCGGATACTTCCCTGCAAACCGACCCGCGTTACGAAATACTCGCGCAGGCTGAGAAACTGCTCGCCGCGATGAACGCGAAACGGGTGACCGGAAAGCCCGGGTGGGAGTTTGTCGTCAACGGCGGATTTTCACTGACCGGCGGTAACTCCGAGCTCCTGAACCTGACCGGCGGGCTGAAGCTCGGTAAGAGTCTGCTATGGGTCAACGATATATCGCTCAACATCAATTTCGACTACCGGCTCGATCAGGACGAGGTCACCTACCGGAAATGGACGGCGTTCCTGCGTTACGGGCATTCCATCACCCGCGAGCTCTATCTTTTCGCGCAGGGCAACTACCGTTCCGATTTCGCGTCGGCGGTCGATAACGGGATGAAGTTCTACGGCGGGGCGGGGTACTGGTTCTTCGATATCCCGTCGCCGAAACTCCAGCTCGGGATCGAGGCCGGCGGCGGATGGTACAAGGACTATTACACGGGCGGCGCGACGGAAAGCCATTTTATCCTGAACGGGCGTTTGTGGTTCTTCTGGAATTTCGCGGAGGGTGTCGCGTTCAGGCAGGATATCGACTTCAACCCGAACGCCGACGATTTCACGAAGTTCAGCTTTGTCCTGAAAAGTATGACGGGGCTGGATTTTAAGATTAACGCGCACCTGTCGCTCGCGCTCGACCTGAGTATCCGTTACACGACCGATCCCCAGCCGGGGATTAAGAATACCGACTACTCCCACACGACGAAGCTGGTGTTTCGCCTGTAGGGGCAAGCGCTCGTGCCTCGACTGGCTCGGCATGACGCTGTTAGTCACCCTGAGCGATGCATGTATTCCCGCAGGGGATGCGGAAGAGGAAATAATCATTTTTTATCGGTAGTCTGTAAATAACGGTCGAGCTGGTTCGCGAACGCCTGACGGTCTTTCTGGCTGAACGGCGCGGGGCCGCCGGTATGGATTTCCTGATCGCGGAGCTCGCTCATCAGGTCGCGCATCGCGAGAGCCTGTTTGACGTTCTCCCGTGTGTAGAGCGTCCCGCGCGGATTGAGCGCGACCCCGCCCTTTTCCACCGCGCGCGCCGCGAGCGGGATATCCGCCGTGACAATCAGATCGCCCGGCTGGGTCATCTCCACAATCCGGTGGTCTGCCTCGTCTGGGCCGGACGCCACCACCTCGCAGGAGATCAGGGGGCTTTTCGGGTGACCGAGGGGCTGATTGGCGACCAGTATCAGAGATGCCCCGACCCGTTCCGACGCGCGGTAGAGGATTTCCTTGACCGCGACCGGCAACGCGTCTGCGTCGGCGAGTATCCGTATCATGTATATATGCTCCTAAATTTAAGCTAAAAATTATTTATTTGTAATAAGATGCTTAATCCAAGGCATACAAATGAAATGATAATTACTAAGGTGCGCCCCTGTGTTTGGACAGATTTAGGGGCAAGTTAAGTTGAATCTTGCTGTGCTCTTTTCTTACATCAGTCATTCTAAGCCGCCTTTCCGGTTTTGTCAACAGGCGAAAAGTATATCGAAGCCGGCGGCTTATAACCCAGGCTCTGGTGCGGTCTTTCATGGTCGTAGTATCTAAA
>JABLXV010000020.1 GCA_013177895.1 Brevinematales bacterium
GTCGAACGCCTCGCGGTAACGCTCGAAGCTCACCGGGTGCGCGATAAAACGGTATCCCGACGGCTCCGCTCCATGCGCGGGGCTGTAATTCCCCCGCCCGTTCACGGAGTAGAGTATCCTGCGCGGGTCGATATCCGCAAGCGGGATCACGGCAGGATTTGCCGCGTCGAAATCGACGACGAACAGGAAGGGTATCCCGTCCCTGCCGAGACGGTTCATCTCTTCGAACATATCGCACCTCAATCAGGGGAAATGATAACGATATTTCCGTCTTTTCGCAACTTCCGCGCGGGGGTAAATGCGGGATAAATAGAAAAGCGGGAAACGTTTTACCGCTTCCCGCCCGCCTATTTTTAGGAGTGTTATCAGATCGATTCGAGGTTAGCTAAAGCCCTTGCGAGCCGAAGCCCGGCTTTGTTTTCAACACTGGCGAGGTTGTGCACGAGCATCATCGCCATCCGGGAAATAAACTCCACCTTTTCAGGGGTAAAATTGTCCTTAGCCGTGCTCTCGATATTGAACGTCCCTATGACCTTGCCCGCGATCATCATCGGAATACAAAGCTCCGCCTGCGCGTTATCGATACCCGCGATATACTGCCCGTTATAATGCGAGAGGTCGTTGATCACCACGACGGTCTTTTCAACCGCGCAGCGTCCGCTCACGCCCTGGCCGAGGAATATCCGCAATGACGCTTCTTCCCGTCCATACCCGAAATAGGCGGCGGTCTTCAGCTCGTCATCCTCAAGCTTACGGATGATGGCGTTCGAGATACCCAGCTTACCTTTAAGCTGGCCCATAATATCATTAAACGCGCTGTGAAAATCAGTGTTAGACATCTCACGCCTCCAAAGGTTTAGATATAATATATTTGCAATAACCATGCCATCGTGGGAGGTTTCTTTTTCTATACCGGGTTATGAGTTAGCGCTTGCCAGCGAAAAGGGAAATGATTATTATTTATTCATGTGACGATATGTGATTAATATATGTGCGGTCTAGTGATTACTTTACATACACCTATCGGATGATGCGCGCGGATTTACGCGATGCGGATAGACAGGACGGTCATATCGTCCCACTGCGCGACACCGTTCGCCCATTCGTCTACCGAACGGATGATGGAATTGACGAGGGTGGCGGAGTTGGTGGACGCGTACTGCTTGACGACATGTTTCAGGCGGTCGAGCTCGAATTCCAGCCCCTGGTCGTTCACCGCCTCGGTCACGCCGTCGGTAAACGCGAACATGACGTCGCCCGACTTCAGCTGTATCTTACGGGTCTCGTAGGACTCGGACATGGATATCCCGAGCGGGATTCCGCGGGTGCCAAGCAGGATGAACTGATTCTCGGCGGGACGGTACAGGTACTGCTGGTTATGCCCCGCGTTGGAATAGGCCATTTCCATCGTGTCCATATCGATAATTCCGTAGAACAGGGTAGCGAACATACCGACATGGGAATCCTCGACCAGCATATTATTCGCGTACTCGAGGAGTTCATGGGGATGCTGGGTATAGTAGGAATATGCCTTGATAACGCTGCGGGAGATCGCCATAAATAGCGACGCGGGAAGCCCCTTACCGGATACGTCGCCGACCACGAACCCCAGCTTATTCGGCGGAAGCTCGTAGAAGTCGTAGAAGTCCCCGCCCACGATCTCGGCGGATTTCATCCGGGCGAATATTGAAATATTTTTATACGCCTTGAAATTGGACATGAGGAGGGAATTCTGGAGCATCCGCATAATCTCGAGCTCTTTAGTGAGCTTTTCATGCTCGATGCGCTCGATATAGTTCTTGTTGCTCTCGTATGCGCTGCCGACCTGGTTCGCGATCGTTTGCAGGGTTTTAATCATCGACCCGGTATAACGGATACCCTTCTTCGGCTCGGAGATATTGATAACCCCGATGGGGATATTTTTCGTCTTGATAGGCACCGAGATGAATGCGGCGTTATCGTAACGCAATTTTTTATTGCGGCCGTATCCCGAACGTTCGATATCGTTGGAAAATATGATCTTTCCCATACTCACGGCCATCGACGATATCCGGTCGGTATTCAAATCGACGTTAATTTTCGCCATCAGCGCTTCCTCGATACCGATCGCGCTCTCCACATAGAGTTTACCCGTCTGTTCGTCGACCAGCATGATGCTCACGCGCCCCGAATCGAACGCGCTTGCGAGGAGGGTGATGATTTTACTGAACAGATCCTTCCGTTCGAATGTCTGGTTCGTCAGGTTGCTGATCTCGAACAGGTACTCGAGCTCGTCCGCCTTCTCCTGAATCCCCTTATAGAGTAACGCGTTCGATATAGCGATACCCGCCTGCACCCCGAACTCGTTCAGCAGGTCGCGGTCGTCCCTAGTGAACCCGGTGGGCTTGTTGGAATTGATGACCTCCATCACGCCGATCACTTCCTCGTGCCGCACGAGAGGCACCGCGATCAGGCTGCGCGTGATAATCTGGGTCTCGTTGTCGACCCCTCGGTAGAAACGCTGGTCGTTCTGAGTATCGTTGACAATGATCGCCTCGCCGGTCTGGGCGACCGATCCCGCGATTCCCTTGTTCTTCGGGACTACGACATCATATAACGCTTCGGCGTTTTCGCTGAACGCCACCTCGAAATGAAGGTTGCCGGTTTCTTTATCGACCAGCAGGATAGACGCGCCTTCGGCGTCGATAAGCTGGGCGGCCGAGTTCGATATATCGAGCAGTACGGAACGCAGATCATTAATGGAGTTAATCTTACGGTTGATTTCGAGTATGGCCTGAAGCCCGGTGGGGTCTACAGAGGGCATCTGTATTCTCCTTCACATTCACGCTATTTATATTCTAACGCCTTTTTTCGATAAACACAACCAAATCGGAGCATTACATCGCGGCTTCGAGAATTTCGTTCAATTCGTTACGGCCGGCGGGACGCCCGAGGTAGGTCAGGAAGTCGTACTGCGCCGCGACCTTGGACACCTGATCGAGCAAGCCCTGATTGATATTATGTTCCGACAGACGCGACGGTATCTTGAGGTCGATCATCATTCTCCGAATCGACTCGATCGACTTGATCGCGGCCTCGATAACCGTGATATCCGCCACTTTTTCACCGAGCGCGAGTCCGATCTGGATAAACTTGTTCGCCGCCGCCGTCAGGTTGAATTCCATGACATGCGGGAGGATCAGGGTAGAGCCGAGCGGCTGGGCGAAATTGCATACCGCGTCCAATCCCATCGCGCACGCCGCCGTCGTTCCGAGCGCCGAGGTGTAGATCGAGAGAGACGCGAGCAGAGTCCCCATACTCAGGTTACCCTTGATCTTGATATTCGCGGGCTCCAATGCCAGACGCTTGAGGTTGATGCTCAGGAATTCTATCGCCTTGAGGCTGAACGCGTCGGATAAGGGCGAGGCTTTCTTCGAGATATAGGCGTCGAACGCGTACGACAACCCCTCCATCGCGGAGAATATCACATCTTCGGTCGTGACTTCCTCGGTCAATCCGGGGTCGATAATCACCGCCTGCGCGCGGGAATCCTTATCGATATAGGGTTTTTTGATATTGTCGGTCTCGTCGATAATATAGGTCACCGGCATGATTCCCCACGACACGGTCTGGAGGTAAGGCACTTCGATATAACGCACCTTCTTGACCCCGAACCGTTTATGGCTCTTATATTCTTCCTGCACCAGTTCCTGCGTGCTGAACTGCGCGATAGCCTTAGCGACCGATAGGACGTTCTCCCCGCCCACCCCGATAATAACATCGGCGCGGGAGTTCTTCGCGATATTGACGCCTTCGAACAGGTCTTTCGTGTTCGCCCGCGTCGGTACCTCGTAGACAATTACCCCGTAGGCGTATCCTTCGATCGTTCTTTTCACTTTGTTCGTGATACCCATTTCCGTCGCTTTCTTTTCGGCGACCAGCACGACTTTTTCGCCGTTAGGCGTAGCGATTTCAGGAAGTCTCCCGATCGTGTCGTCTCCGTAGATAATCGAACTCGGTATCTGAAATTCCAATACGGGCATGAAGTTCTCCTGTGCGGAATACCGATTCTAGTATCGGAATATTTGGGATAAAATTAAAGAAGTAAATAGATTAATACGCTCAAACTGATAAAACTGAGGATTGTCGAGACAAAAACGATGCTGCTGGCGAGTTCCGTATCGCTGTCGTAGTGAGACGCGAGGATCGAGCAGTACACCGCCGGGGGCATCGCGATCTGGAGCATCGTCGATTTCAGGTCGAGCCCCTGCAGTCCCATCAGCACCAGCGGGAAATACGCCGCGGCGGGAATAACCAGGAGTTTGATCGCCGACGCGGTCAGTACCAGCGGGAGCCGTTCGACTTTCCTGATGCGCGACAGGTTAAACCCGAGCTGTAGCAGGTTGAGCGGTATCGCGGAAAGCCCGATCATTTCGATCGGCTTGAATACCGGGTCGGGCAGTTGTATCTGGAAATAGTTGACCGCCAGCCCCGCGACCAGCACATAGAAGAACGGCATCTTGAGCGACCCCAGGAGCGCCTGCCGCAGATCGGACTTATCCGCCGCCGCGACAATCACTCCCACCGTATTCGTATAGAACGAGTAGATCACGAGGAGAACGCTCGCCACAAGGAGCGCCTGGTCTCCGAACGCGTACTGGTTGATCGGCAGGCCGAAGTTCCCCGAGTTGGACAACATGAGCGTCAGGATCAGCACCACCCGCGTGGACTTGTCCAGCTTGAAAATCCTGCCCGCGAGCTCCACGAGCACGATTATCAGCACCGATATGACGGTGATCGCGATGAGCATTTTCAGGGTAGTGATTTCGAACAGGTTCTTGTACTTATAAATCGACTGGAATATCAGCGCGGGGGTGAGGAGATATAACGACAGTGTGGATAATGTTTTAACCTCGAACTTAAAGAACCTTCCGGCAATATACCCGAGCGCCAGCACGATCAGTACCGGCACCATGACCGAATAGAAAACCTGTATCATGCACGGCCTTCGTAGCTGATATTCTTGAGCATACCCTTGTAATACTTGAGCGGGTTCGGCGACCGCCGGACCTCGTTGCCGATACGGATACTCCCCGCGATCAGGCCGTCGATCTTCCTCTGCGCGAGCGCCTCGGTGAGGTCGCGGCACAGTTTATCGGGACTGATCGGATTGATATATATCTTGGTGTTCCCCTCGAACCCGGCGGGATTGTGCAGGCGCAGTTTGATCAGGATATGCCATGGCGCGGGATAGATCGTATCGAACGGCGCGAAGAACCATTCCTCGTTACAGGTGGTCTGACTGGTCAACGCGCTATGGATCGCATGCACGAGGTCGCTCATCCCGCGTATCTCCTCCTCGGTGTGCTCGAACGGGCGGCTATGCTCGCTCTTCGAGTAGACCGCGACTGTCGGGAAACGGTGCCCGATCTCGGTAAACGCCATCGCGTGGTCGTTCTCCGCAATCAGGAGCGAGTTGTATATCGCGAAATTCGCCGCGAGCTCATTATAAAGGTTCGGGTTCGTTTTGAGCGAGTCGATCTCCCCGGTCATCTGCACGCCCCATTCGTCGAGGCCGACGAGCTGTTTATGCAGGTGGTCGAACGACGCGCCAGCGGGCTTCAGCCAGTTCTGGAAGACGCTGATATAACGGACATAGGGATTCTGCTGGTAGATATCGACCAGCGTATCGACCGCGAGGCGGATATAACGGTAATGCTCGTCGGGGGTGAGCGACCCGGATGAGCAAAGCTCATGGGTATGCTTTGCGCCGGGCACGAAATGCTTCCGGCCGATCAGGAGCTCGTGGCATCCCCCGAAGAACGGTTCGGCGCGCTGGAGCCGTTCCTCCTCGTCCATCGCGTCAAAATCCGCCCCGATCATCCGCATCTTCAGCCCGAGGACGTTCATAATATGATCGTAGCCCGCCTTCGATCCGAGGTAATCCTCCTGCCATTTCCGGCAGGCATCGGACATCGTGTAATTATAGTTCATCCGCCAGTAATCGTAGGTCACTATCTCGAAAAGGTTGCCGACCCTGCGGAATTCCGCGTACTCACGCCCCAGTTTCTCCGGCGCGATAAATCGCTGGCGTTTCCACACCCCGTTTTTATCGACAAAGTCGCGGTTCTTTTCCGGCGGGGTAAACACGTAATTGGTCTCGCAGAAATGGCAATAATCCTCGGGGTCCCGGAGTTCGAGCGGTTCCGGGGTATGCGGGACGGTATTGATCGTGGGCTTGCGCCCGCGCTCCTCCACGCACCATACCTCGGTGTTGCTGAACGGGTTGATCTGCTTGATAGTGCCGTCGGGCATCTTATGGTAATATTTCTCATAGAACGCCATGAATCCTCCGTGGGCGGGCGTATTCGGGTGTATTTTATCCGGTTACCGCGGAAAAATCAAGTACTGCGTACGGCTAATTCCATTACGTAAAATGGTAACATATCAACCTTCAGCCTGCGACAATAGTAAGCACAACAAATCCGGCCGTTGAACATGTACTGCGTGTACTGCGTACACTAATCCCGATATTCACTGTTTCTTTTTTTTCTACATAGCGCCCGTGATGAGGGAGCGCGATTCCATCAAATCACGGGCTATCTTTTTGTACCTAGAACGCGCCTCATATCGAAACTACGGTGCGCAGTAACCACGTTCCGGTATACATTCCCGCTATCATCACGGGCTATCTTTTTCTACCCAGAACACGGTTCATATCGGGAATAGGGTGCGAAGCACTAACGGCGGAGCTCGATAGTAAATTTCGCGCCGTCAGGGGTGTTTTCCGCGCGGAGACTCCCGTCCAGGTGCTTGTCGATAATCATTTTCGACATATACAGCCCGATACCGGTACCCTTCCCCTGTTCCTTAGTGGAGAAGTACGGCTCGAATATCCGGTCGATCACATCGGGGGGTATCCCCCCTCCGTTATCCGCGATCTCGATACGGATTTTATCGCTGACCCGCGCCGCTCTGATATGAATTTCCCCCTGCAGGGCGCGGAATTTTTTCTTCCTGCGCCGCTCGATAATCGCGTCCTTCGCGTTATTCAGGATATTGATAAGAACCTGCTTGATCTCGTTGGGGTAACCGATCATATTGAGCGGCTTATCGAACGTATCCCGCAGTTCGAACACGTTATCGGCGATCCGTTTACCGATCGAAATCCGGTCGCCCTCGCTGATATGGGATTCGGCGGTAACAACGATATTATTATTCTTGAACTGCACCGCGATCAGCGTGAGGAGTTCCGCGATCATCCTGGATACGTCGAACACCTCCTGCATCTTACTTGGCCTGAAGAAGTTACGGAAATCGTCGATGGTCTTCGATAGGAATTGAATCTGCCGCATCGCGGTGCTCACGTTTTTTTCGATATAACGGGCGTCGATCTCCCCGTAGTGGTACGTGTCCTCGATATCCTGCAGGATCAGCCCGACCGCGTTCAGGGGCTGTCTCCACTGATGCGCGATCGCCCCGATCATTTCCCCCATCGCCGCGAGCTTCGACTGCTGGATCATTATTTTCTCATGCTCCTCCCGCATTTTGCGTTCGGACTCCGCCCGATTCAATGCATTCCGCTGTTCGGTGATATCGTGCAGGAATATCAGGAATCCCGACGGCGTCTTATCCTTTTCCATGATGGTATAAATGAAGTAATCGAAATAGACCGGGCCGTCCTTCGCGTCGTACTCGATATCCCCCCGGTATTCCAAAGTCTCGGGGCTGGTTTGCCGCAGAATCTCGTCCAGCCGGGGGAAAAAGTCCGCGATCGGGGATGATTCAGTATCCGGGAATATTTCATCAGCGGCGGGATTGGTATCTGCGATCACCCGGTTATATCCGGCCACCAGCACCGCTTCGGGCATTTTTTCCTGTATCATATCATGGGGGACAATCCTCAACGCGGGGAACTTAAACCCGATAATCGCGACCGCGGTCAATGTTCCGGTAATCACGAAACTCCCCGGCGTCAGATCGAACGGAACCGAATGCAATAATCCCAGATGGTAAAAAATATTCATCATCCATGGGATAATCCCGGCGCCGAGGAAAAGGAACGCCTGTACACGGTTCGGCTTCGGGAGACGCGGAAGGGATTCCCATAGAAACACCACCGCGCCCAGCATGAGCAGGTACGAATAGAATGTATGGACTATCCCCCATATCCCGAACACGGGCTTATAGTAAACCATCGTCCCGGCGATCCCGCCGGTAACGGACGCCCAGAAAAGGTGATGCATCTCGTTGGTCAGCATCGTAATAATCGATAGGAACGGTATTCCCGTTAATAACGCAACGGCGCCAGGCTTCAGGGCTTGTTTCCGTCCGGAATACTGCGCGCTGAAGAAGAACCAGAACGGCGGCGTCAGTATCAGCCCGATATACTTGATTTTCCGCCATAGTATCGCGATATCGAACCCGGCGTTCATCAGTTCCATCCCGCCCGCCCCGCACCACACGGTCAGCGCGGCCAGCAGGAGAAGCACGGAGATAATCCGGTACTGCTTATAATACCGGATAGCGATGATACAGTCGAGTAGCAGAATTCCGCTCGATACCAGCAGGAGTGTGGGAAATATTTGAAAAAATATCATACCGCGTCCGTTTTTTATATATTTTAACGCTATTCCCGCGAACCTGTCAATTCGGCGCGGGTTGGCAAACTGTTTTTATCATTGCGAGGCCTAAACCGCGGCGATAGAAAATAATAGAATTTCCCTTTCCGCCAAAACCCTTCGGCGCGTGGGATTTGTATTTGCGTCTAATACTTTACATTTCAACGTTTTTTTTCTATAATTAATAGGTTAAATTTTAACGGTAAGGAGACAAAGTATGATTAAGAAAATTGTCATCCCCGCGGGGATATTTTTAATACTCCTGTTCTCGCCATCCTACTCGCAGAAAATCGAGGTTTTCAACGCGATGAGTATTGTGGATATTATCCAGGAGCGTATCACTAAGGTCGAGACATTCACGGGGAATTTCGCGTATGTTTTCGACGGGAAAGCGTACTCCGGTTCGATTATTTTTAAAGCGCCGGATAAGTTCCGCATGGATTTCTCGGGCGGCGGCCAGCGTATAATGTCCGACGGTAAGTACCTGTGGCTTCTATTCGACGCGCAGGATATCGCGGTCAAAGAAATCCTCGATAAATCGAAGAGCAACCCGATGATGGGATGGAATATAAAAAGATTATTAAAAGATTACGCTCCGATGGAACCAAAAGAGGGATTCAAGATCAAATATAAAGACCAGGTCGTATATAAGATTGTTTTCGAGCCGCGTAATAATACCGCGGGTTTCCGTAAGATAGAGATGTTCGCGAGTCTGGAAGGGTATATCCTGAAAGTCAAGGCGGTTACCGCGATGGGTAAAAATCTCGAATTCGAGATCTCCTACAATATGGGGACGATCAATCAGGCGATTTCCGACGCGAGCTTCGTGTTCGTGCAGAACGAGAATACCCAGGTTTACGAAAACCTTTTGACCCAGCAATAACATTTACATAAGGAGCCATTCATGAAAAAATTCGCGATAATCGGGGCGGCATTACTCATACTTTCCGGGTGCGTGGTCACATCGGAAATATTCCGCTATAAGAACCGTTTCGATCACTTCTATAACCTCCTCGGCGAGCAGGAAAAACAACTATTCGCGCAGGACAAATTAACCGAGCTCGGCGCGTCAATCGATAAAAAACTTGCCTCCGATTCGGAGTTCTATAAAAAGTACCGCGAAGTCCAGATATACGAGGCGATTACCTCGTTCGACGGCGCTAAGACCTCGTGGTTCTTCCGCTATATCATCCTCAAGGAATTGAACCGCGATAATCTTTATACCTACATGAATTTCTTCACTCCCGAGGAACAGACGGCGTTCGCGAGCAATCAGGGCATCAACGAAATAGTGGAAAATAAAGTCCAGAAGGACGGGGCGTTCAAGTCCTTCATGGAAAGCATGCGTACCGAGTTCCGGTTGTACGGGTTTACCAATCCCCAGATCAACGGATTTTTCCGGAATGTGGTATTCCCCGAGGTATCGCGCAAGCAGGTCTATCAGTTATTGCTGACGCTGAAATCCGCCGGATTGATCGCGGAATACAAGGCGCCGGAAAAGAATATCGCGGATATCGCATTAAAGCTCGACGCGGCGCTCAAGGGAAATATGCTCGATAAAAATAAGTTCGAAGAGATCAAGAAACTTTCAGGGTTGAGCAAACTCGATACAGCGTCATTTTTAAAGATTTACAACGATAATATCATGGTAGAGATGGACCAGCAGGCTGTAAAAAAGATCTGGGCCGAACTATTATAGGAGATTGAATGTCCGTTATAGACCAGATTCAGGCGGTTTTAGAAGAAATAAAGCTGCAGGAAATCACCCGGTACGATATGCGGGAAAAATCGTCGTTAACCGACGTAGTGGTTGTCGCGTCCGCCGAAAGCTCGGTTCAGCTCGACGCCGCCCGCTCCAAAGTTGAGGAACTTATGTGGAAGCATAAAGTCCCGTTAAAAAACCCGTCCGAAGAATGGGGTGGAGGTTGGCTTCTGATGGATTACGGCGATCTGATCGTCAATGTCTTCCTTGAGGAAAAGCGCAGTTTTTATAATCTCGACGACCTTCTCCGGTCGCAGCATTTCGATATCGATGAGATAAAAAATGTTCATAATCGATGAAGCTCCGTTAAAAAGCTTTCTCATCGATTTAATCGCTTCCCACTCTCCCCAGTATGTCCTCATCTTCAAGGACGAGACCTATACCTCGGTTCTGACCGAACAGGATATTACCGATAATTCCAAGCTCCTTCCCGCCGATAAGGTGAACGATCTCCTTGCCGCGCGGGAGATACCTATCGAAATATTGATCGACACTGAATTGATGAAAATATGGGGACGTCCCGAACCCGCGTTAGTCCATCTCCTTTCGCATTTTAATAACCTATTCGGCGCCTATTTCGAGGAAAACCGCCAGCAGAGCGACGAGCAGAACCTGATCGATAACGCGTTTTCCGACCTCTATAACGCGTTCGCGGTGAATATCGGCGACGATTTCCTGTTCTCCTACCTCATCGGGACTATCGTGAAGTTCCTTAACGCCGAAGTCGGGCTTCTCCAGATATTTGACGATAACGATGTAATGAACTTTTCCATGGGGTTCAAGTCCGAGAGCCTTAAACAGATCACCTACGAAGGGATGGAGATCAAGGACTACCTTTTCGGCGCTAAGGATATCCTTCTCATCAACGAGGCGGAAGACAATCCCAAGATACATATAGAGGATTCCGACCGCCAGCACATGAAAAGTATCATGGCGGTCCCGTTATTCAATAAAGGCGTACTGGTCGCGATCATCTATCTGGTCAATAAGAGCTATGCCGCCGATTCGGACAGTTTTAACGAAGCCGACAAGCAATTCGTCTCCAACCTTTCCATCCAGATCGGGGCGATTATTACGAACGCCCTCCTGTATAAGAAAACAATCGAACTGAAAGAATTTAACGAAGAGGTGCTTGAAAATATCCCGGTGGGTATCCTGAACGCGTCCGCGGACGGGAAAACCATATTCACCAACAGGTATATGCGCGACTTTCTCGCCGAGATGAAAATGAGCCTGAGCTCGATCATCGAGCTGGTCGAAAACAAGGCCGACCCGGAGTTCTTCGGCAAGGAGTTTCATATCCCGGTCAAGGACAGGGATTTTTACCTCAGCGTATCGAAGCGTATCCTGAGTATCGGGTATAAACCCTCGGTGCATCTGTATACCATATTCGATATCACCTCCGAGAAGGAGATCGAATCCCAGCTCCGCAGGACGGAAAAACTCGCATCCGCCGGGGAACTGGTGTCCAGTATCGCCCACGAGATCAAGAACCCGTTAACCTCCATCAAGGGATTTGCCGACCTGTTATGGCAGAGAATCCACGACGAGGAGTTTGTGCTGAAATTCGCGAACATCGTCTCCCGCGAGATCAACCGCCTGAATAATATCATCGAACGCTTCCTGTCGTTCGCGAAACCCCAGATCGGGGTACTTTCCACAGTCGACATGAATTCCATCATATCGGAAGTCAGCGAGGTGATCGGGTACAGCCTCAAGGAAAGCCGCATCACACTGGAGCTTCATACAAAGCGCGAGATCATCGTGTACGGTAACCGCGAGCTCCTGACGCAGGTGATGATGAATGTTATCCTGAATTCGATACAGGCGCTGAAAAACACCAAGCGAAAGAAGAAGTATATCCGTATCACCGAAAATTTTGTCGACGGAAACGCCGATATAGTGATAGAGGATAACGGCGAGGGCATCAAGAAAGAGGACTTGGATAAGGTGTTCAACCCGTTCTATACGACAAAGTCCCAGGGAAGCGGGCTGGGCCTCTCCATCTCGCACCGCATCGTCACCGAGCACAAAGGTACGATGATTCTCGAATCGAAGGTCGGGGAATTTACCCGTCTGACTATACAGCTGCCGGTTTTTGAAAAATCATGGGTTGAGGAAAAATGAAACGCACTCTATTAGTAGCGGACGACGAATACGGTATCCGCGAATTCCTGTACGAACTATTTAAAGAAACCTACGACGTCAAGCTCGCGAATGACGGGAAAGAAGCGATCGCCCTGTTCGATAAGGAGGTATTCGACGTCGCATTGATCGACCTTCGTATGCCCGAGGTATCCGGCGTGGAAGTACTCGAATACATCAAGGAAAAAAATATCGACACTATACCCATCGTTATCACCGCGGACAGGGATATCGACCATGCGGTCGAGGCGATGAAGATGGGCGCCTACGACTATATCACGAAACCGATGGACTATAAAAAACTCACGATCACCATTCATAACGCTATCGAGAAAAAGGGTCTCGAGGAACGTATCGATTCGCTGGAACGGGACGTCAAAGGCCCGCTTTTTTTCTCCAATATCATCAGCCAGAGTAAAGAGATGCGCAGTGTTTTCAATAATATCGAGAACGTGCTGAATAACGACGCGACCGTACTGATCTACGGCGAAAGCGGCACAGGTAAAGAACTGATCGCGCGCGCGATCCACTTTAACGGCAACCGCGCCCAGAAACCGTTCATCCCGGTGGATTGCGCGTCTATCCCGGAATCGCTGATAGAAACCGAATTGTTCGGCTATGAGAAGGGCTCGTTCACCGGCGCGGGTAAAACCACCCGCGGGAAATTCGAGCTCGCGGACGAGGGCACGCTATTCCTCGACGAGATTTCGAATATCTCCATGGACGCGCAGGCGAAGCTGCTCCGCGTCATACAGGAACGGGAATTCCTGCGGATCGGCGGGGAAAAGCGTATATCGGTGAATGTGCGCATCATCAGCGCGTCCAATAAGGACCTGAAAAAAATGATCCATGACGGGACATTCCGCGAGGACCTTTATTACCGCCTCAACGTTATCCCGATACACCTTCCGCCCGTGCGCGAGCGCAAGGAAGACATCCCTCTTCTCATTCAGCATTTTCTCAAGATATTTAACGAACGCTACCAGAAGAAGGCTCTGTTCGACAGCGGGACATTGAAGATACTGATGGACTACCGTTGGCCGGGTAATGTGCGCGAGCTCGAAAACGTCATCAACCGGATTATCCTGACCTCCGATAACGACGTGATTCTCCCGGAGATGCTGCCGGTGGAAATCCGCCGCGCGGGGCTTTCTATTATGTCCGGCACGGAACTCCTCGAAGCGGACATCACGCTGGATAATCTGGAAAAGATTCATATCGAGAAACTGCTCAAGAAGCACGAATACAATATCTCCACTGTCGCGGAAATCCTCGGGGTTACCCGGAAGACGCTCTACGCGAAAATGGAGAAATTCGGGCTGCAGAAGAAGTCTTAACCCTCGATCTTGAGGTTGGGGATAATTTTTTCGAGCTTCGCGAGAATAGTCCGGTCGATTTCATGGTTGTTCGCCATATCCTGCATAATCTGTAAACATTTATCCAATTCAAGCCCCTCGCGGTACGGACGCTTGCTGGAAAGCGCGTCATAGATGTCCGCGACGGAGATAATCTTCGCGATCTCCGGGATTTTCTCGTCCGTCAGACGGTCGGGGTATCCCTCCCCGTTCAGCTTCTCGTGATGAGCTTTCACATAGGTCGCTATCTCGAACAGGGGCTTATAGGTCGAAACGATATCGAAGCCCAGTTCGGAGTGCCGTTTGATCTGGCGGAACTCGTCCTCGGTCAGTCTCCCCGGCTTATTCAGGACTAATTTACTGACCCCGAGTTTCCCGATATCGTGGAGTATCCCGGTAATTTCGATCTTATCGATCACGGACGTGCGGAGTCCCATCGCTTTAGCGATCTCCATAGATATCTGCATGACCCTGCGGGAGTGCCCGGCGGTGTACTGGTCGTCCCGTTCCAGTATCTCCACGATGGTGGAAAGGATGTCCTCGTACTCCTTCTCGATATTGTCCCGGATTTGTTTTAATTGCCCCTCTTTCTCCGATCGTTCCCTAAGGGTAATCCCGTAACGCATCGTCAGCATCACGGTAATAATGAAGCTGAACATCGTAAAGCCGATGGAGGACGCTGAGTTATCGAGCATCGATAGAATAGAGTTGTCGCTGAGTTTGAGGATAGCGATACCGTTAAACACCAGAAGGACGAGGCTTCCTATAATGAAACCTATCTCGTTCGTAGCCAGTTTACCCTGCAGCCGGGCATTGCCGACGGCATATATCCCGGATTTTACTAAATTGATTAAAAACACCAGCCCGTGAACGGCAAGCACGCCGACGTAGAGAAATCCCGGGGTTCCCTGGGTAATACTGCCGAACTTTACCGGAACCGGCAGGATAAACCACGGGGTAAACATTAACGGGATAGTCGCGCAAATCAGGCCGATTAAAATCCCGCGCAGGATATTACTCTCGTTCTTCACGTTAAAGATGTGCCTCGGCAGGCGGATGAATGAAATCAACGCGACCGCGATACCGATATGCTGAACCCGGTGCATCCAGAGATTCAACTCGAATACGTTTGACATTAATAAAACTGCCTGCGGCGTGACATAAAGTAACGCGCCCAGCGAGAATTCTATATAACTTTGGATTTCCTTTTTCTGGTAGATTCCCTGATACGAGGTTTTCCGGTTCTCGAACCAGACGTAGGTAAGGAAGCATGCATTTAAAAGATTTAACACGATACTCAGCACATTGATTAAAGTCGGAACAAGAGGCACCGTTTCGTTCATTAGGTCTTAACCTCTACACATTTTAAAAACACATCAACCAGATCGGGGTCGTAATCCGTGCCCTTCCCCGTACGCAAAATAATCATCGCGTCCTCGCGGCTTAACGCGGCGCGGTAAAAACGGTCGGTCGTCAACGCGTCGTAGGTATCCGCGATCTGGATAATCCTCGCGAATAACGGGATTTTCTCGCCGATGATACCGTTGGGATATCCCGTACCGTCCCAGTTCTCATGGTGATACAGCACATAGTCCGCGAAGCGGGAAAACTGCGAACTTTTCCGCAGAATGTCCGCGCCGATTTTCGGATGCTTCTTGATCCGCATAAAATCTTCGGAATTGATAATTTTCCGGCTGCTGTATTCCTCGATCGCTATCCCGACATATCCTATATCGTGCAGGAGAGCCGCGGTCTGGAGCTCCTCCAGCGATTCGGCGTTCAAACCGATCCGGTTTCCTATCAGGGTCGCGTAGAGACTGACTTTCTCGGAATGACCCTTCAGGAACTCGTTCTTCGATTCCAGCATATTGACGACCAGGTAAATCGACGACTCATAGCTTTCCTTTTCCTTGCTGGTCATTTCGTCCAATGAGATAATTTCCGCATGAAGCTCCCGGTTTAACTGGGAGTATTTAAAGATAAAGAAAAAAGGCAGCAGGAACGGGAGTATCCACGCCCCATACAGAAGGGAAATATTCTCAAAAATCGTATCGACCGTGTTGATGCCGATCATTAAAAAGAACAGGAATGATAAAACCCTGTTCTCGATGGTAATCTGGCGGTCGGGATTTTTCGCGAACAGCAGGTGAACGCTTTCGGAAATCAGGAATAGCGAAAAATATCCGTGCGCCGCGTATTCCATCGAACATAACCCTATCAAGCCCAGAGCCGCGCTGATAGCGAACAGTACAACTGATAAGACCATCCGCCTTCTGAGGTGCTTCGGGTTTGTATTGGTCGAGTTAAAAATAAAGATAAAAACCGCCGATACCAGCATAAATATCAGGTAGAACATCCTGTATAATTCGACCGAAAATACCGGATTCGACATATATTTCGTTAAAAATATGGAGTTAAGAATAATAGTCGCGAATAAATATATTCCCGAGCTGGAGATGCGCGCATCAAAGAACCTTGTTTTCGCTAATCCGCGCTGGAACGCGAAAATTACAAGACCCCAGATGGAAAACGCTATAATGAATAGTAGTACAATTCCCCGTAAATGAATCATTTCTTTTCCTTAAATCGCCCCTAATATATTGTAATATATTTTAAATTTAATACAAGCCGGAAATGCTTTTATTAATAAAAAAAGGCGGGAGCGAACTCCCGCCTTGATATTTCGAATACCCTTACTTAAATATACCGACCAGTCTGTTCAACGCATAGATAGTCGCGCCGAATACGACCGCGACCATGCTCATCAGCTTGATGAGGATGTTCAGCGAAGGACCGGCTGTATCTTTGAACGGGTCGCCTACGGTATCGCCGACAACGGCGGCTTTATGAGCCTCGCTGCCTTTTCCGCCGAGCGCTCCGCCCTCGATATACTTCTTAGCGTTATCCCATGCGCCGCCGGCGTTGGCCATCATAACCGCCAACGGGAAACCGGTAACCAGCGCGCCCGCGAGAAGCCCTACCAGACTCGATATACCGAAGAAGACTCCGGTCGCGATCGGCATGATAATCGCAAGAAGCGCGGGAAGGATCATTTCACGCTGCGCGCTCATTGTGCTGATACGTACACAGCTCGCATAATCGGGATCGGTCGTCCCTTCCATCAGTCCCTTGATCTCGCGGAACTGGCGGCGGACTTCCTCCACCATCTTGTTAGCCGCGCGCCCTACAGCGCTCATCGAAAGCGCGCTGAAGAGGAACGGGGTCATCGAACCTATGAACAGGCCGATCAGCACTTCGGGAGTGATAACATTCGCTACCACAACTAACTGGCTGCCTTCGATCTGGCTGACTTTATGCGTGATCTCGTCACGGAACGCGGCGAGCAGAGCGAGAGCCGTCAACGCGGCGGAACCGATCGCGTAACCTTTTCCGGTCGCGGCGGTCGTGTTTCCGAGCGAATCAAGCGCGTCTGTTCTGCGGCGTACTTCTTTACCCAATCCGCCTTCGGTGCCCGCCATTTCAGCGATACCGCCGGCGTTATCCGCGACAGGCCCGTAAGCGTCGGTCGCGAGGGTGATACCCAGAGTGGACAGCATACCGATAGCGGCGGCGCCGATACCGTACAGTCCGAGTCCGTCTTTCATCTCGGCGGGATTACCCATACCGGCGAAGAAATACGCGCCGATGGTCGCCAATACGACGGTGAATACGGGTATCCATGTCGACGCCATACCCAGCGAAAGACCGCCGATGACCAAAGTCGCGGCGCCGGTCTTAGACTGATCGGCCAAATCTTTTGTGGGTTTATAGGAATCGGATGTGAAGTATTCGGTGAAGAACCCGATGATGTTTCCGGCAATCAAACCGGTGGCAATCGAGAAGAATACGCCGATATACTGCATGCCCATCGTGAAATACACGAGGAAGAACGCGGCTATGAGAATAAGCCCCGAGGATATATAAACACCCCGGCGCAGAGCGCCCAATAGAACCGGCTGTGTCGCGTTGTCGTCCTTTGTACGAACCAGGAACGTACCTATGAGAGACGCGAATACGCCCATCGCCGCCAGCGCCATCGGTACTGTAACACCGAGGAGCGGGTTCGACGCGAACGCTACCGCGCCCAGAGCCATAGTCGCTACAATAGAACCTACATAACTTTCATAGAGGTCGGCGCCCATACCCGCGACGTCGCCTACGTTATCGCCCACATTATCCGCGATAGTCGCGGGGTTGCGGGGGTCGTCTTCGGGGATACCCGCTTCGACTTTACCCACAATATCCGCGCCCACATCGGCGGACTTGGTATAGATACCGCCGCCTACGCGCGCGAATAACGCCATCGAAGAAGCGCCCATTTCGAATGTGAGCATCGCCTGGGTGATTTCTTCAATAGGAAGGTTGGCAATATACTTGAGGCCGAGGAACCACAGCGAGAGGTCGAGCAAGCCCAAACCTACGACGCTCATACCCATGACCGCGCCGGCGGTAAACGCCACACGCAGAGCGGGGTTCAAGCCTTCTTTCGCCGCCCATGCTGTTCTGCTGTTCGCGCGGGTCGCGATATTCATCCCGATGAACCCCGCGAGACCGGAGAATAATCCGCCGGTCAGGAACGCGTAAGGCACGAAGGGCGACAGCAGGTTGTGGGAAACGGTCGATATGATAAAGAGCAGGATAAACATCGCGATAAAAAAGATGATTACCACCTTATACTGCTGCCGGAGGTACGCGAACGCACCTTCTCGGATAGCGGCGGAAATCTTTTTTACCTTGTCGGAACCCTCGTCCTTTTTCAGCACATACCGTGCGGCGAATATAACGAATATAATAGCCGCAATTGCTGCCACGAACGCGATTAACGCGGGGATAGCGGCCTGGATATCGGCGCCGCCCGTCGCATTCTGCATCGGGGTAGTCTGAGCCGCGGCGTCCGCCGCGGGAGCCGTTACCGCATTAGTAGCGGCAGGCTGAGCGGCGCCCGCTTCCTGCGCGTGGGCTACCGCATTGGATATGAGAAGCCCGGCGCAGAGCAGAGTCACGCCCGCTAAAAGTACTTTAGACCAACGAATCTTTTTTAGCATGAACACTCCTCCTAACTTATGATTTGTATTAGAATAATTTGTCTCATGGTATGATATAATAAATTTTAGGAATAATCAAGAAATGCAATTTTTCAAATTTTTTCCGTTCCCCCGCCCCGTTTCCCCGAACGGCGCGTGATGACGAACTGTTTTTTGTCATTGCGAGGCGTCATGGTGAACGCTTGCCTGCATTCTACCTGCGGTAGAAGGTAGACAGGTCCCGCGTTCAGCGGGATGTCGAACCTAGCCGAAGCAATCTATTTTATTATTGGTTATTAAATAAAACAGACTGCTTTACCCCGCGTATCGAAAAATATTGTATCGCGGGGCATCGCAGTGACAGAAAAGAATAAAAATCCGACTTCGTCATCAAGCCCTATGGCGCGTGTTTTTAAGCAAATTTGCAATTCTACTATTTCCTATATATAATAAACTGTCATATATATGCCCGGAGACGCCTTATGCATAAGTACAATGTCTTTTTCAAGTTTGGCGCGCATTACGATACGAAACGGGTTGAAGTGGTGGGTGATTTTAATAACTGGGAACGGGGGAGCCTTCTTCTCGAAGACGAAGACGGCGATAATGTCTGGTGGGGAGCCGCGAAACTTCCGGCCGGGCGTTACGAGTACAAGTTTCTGGTGGACGGCACGCAGTTTGTCATCGATCCGCGTAACCCGCTGAAATCTAAAAACAACAGCTATGAGAACTCGCTTCTCCTGGTCGGTTCCGCCAAACTGAAAGAAGATTTCATTCATATACCTCATATCGATTTCTTTATCCCCACATGTTTCTATATCAGGGCCGCGATCAATTTTGAAAAATTCAGCGACGCCCGCCTGATTGTGGTAGTCGACGACCTTTTTCATACCGTCAACGGGTACGAGTTGTACCGCGACGAGGTTTACGCCTATCTCATCTTCCACTACCGGAACGGGTTCGGCGCGAGAAACGTCATGTACTACTTCGAAATCGACCGTATCGGTAACGGTAAGGAATACTTCGGCAGGAACGGGCTTATCCAGAACGAATGGGAAGTCGAGCACTTCGAGTATGTTCAGCCCGAGGGCGATCTTTTCAAATCCCCCGACTGGGTCAAGGACGCCGTGTTCTACCAGATTTTCCCCGAACGTTTCTATAACGGCAATCCCGCGATCAATCCGCAGGATGTCGCGCCGGTCAGCCAGCTCCCGAAGGCCGATACGTTCTACGGCGGCGACCTCGATGGGGTGATCCGGAAGCTCGACCATATCAAGGAACTCGGCGCCAACGCTATCTACTTCAATCCCATCTTCGAGGCGCAGTCCACCCATAAATTCGATACCGCCGATTATATGAAGATCGACCCGCACTTCGGGGACGACGATACGTTCGACCGTCTGTCCGCGGAGACCAAAAAACGGGACATCCGGTTTATCCTCGACGGGGTATTCAATCATACAGGCACCGATTTCGCGGCATTTAAGGATATCGAGAAAAACGGCGCGAAGTCTAAATATAAGGATTGGTATTTCGTTAAAAAATTCCCGCTGATGGAAAACGGGAAGCCGAATTATACATGCTGGTGGGATTTCCCTTCTCTGCCGAAGCTGAACGCGCTCGATCCCGCGGTCGAGAAATACCTCCTCGGCGTGGCGAAGCACTGGATTCACAAGGGCGCGTCGGGATGGCGGCTGGATGTCCCCACCGAGATCGACCACCCCTACTGGAAGGAATTCCGTAAGGCGGTCAAGACGGAGAATCCCGACGCCTATATAGTCGGCGAGATATGGTTCAACGCTTCCCCGTGGCTCGACGGGACGGAGTTCGACGCGGTGATGAATTACCGTTTCCGCGACGCGAGCCTCGAGTTCTTTGCCAACCGCAGAATCAACGCCGACGAGTTTGTAAAAATTATCGGCGAGCAGATATACGATTACCCGATGCAGGCGAACTTCGCGATGCTCAACCTGCTGACCAGCCACGATACCGCGCGGTTCTTTACGGTCGCGGGCGAACGTCTCGACCGCGTACGGCTCGCCATCGCGTTCCAGTTTACCTATATGGGCGCGCCGTGCGTCTATTACGGCGAGGAGACCGGTATGACGGGCGGGAAAGACCCGGATAACCGCCGCTTTATGAACTGGAACGAACAGGAATGGAATAAAGACCTTTTACAGCTCTATAAAAAGCTCGCCGGAATCCGGCATGACAACGAAGTCCTGCGGCGCGGCGAACTCCGGTTCTTCTATATCAAAGGGATGACCATCGGGTTCGAGCGCTTTATCAAGGATCAGAAACTGCTGATACTGATCAACAACTCCGACGAGAATGTCAATATCGACGTCACCCGTTACGCGGGCAACGGCGAATTCCTCGACATCTCGAAGGATTATCCCTTGAAGCGGAAACGCGCCTACACGCTATACGCCAACGATTTCGCGATTCTGAAAAAGATACGGGATCTCCGCTAACATCTTTTCCCGCTCCCGTCTAAATATATTTCTCCCGGAGGATTTATGAAAAATTTGAAATGGCTCGCGCTGGTATTCCTGCTCACGTCGTGCGGGCAGACGCTCAACCTGAACCGCGTCAATAATATCAAAGGGCCGAATTACCCGGTCGTCGCCGATACCGGTATCACATTCGCGGTAGCCGCGCCCGGGGCGACATTAGTCATGCTCGCCGGAAACTTCAACGGATGGAACAAACAGGCTAATCCGATGACGGTGAGTTCCAACGGGGTATGGTCGCTCGCGATGGAGCTGAAAAAAGGGAAAACCTACTACTATAAATTCGTGATCGACGGCTACTGGGTCGCCGACCCGGATAACCCGGACACCGTGTCGGACGGTATGGGCGGCGTGAACTCGGTGCTCGACCTCAAGACGCCGAAAACGAATCAATAAAAGGAGACCGCTATGAAAAACATATTAAGAATACTTTTCGGGTTTATCTTCGTCCTGTCGTTCCGGTTCGCCTTCGCGGTCGACCTGACGAAGCTCCAATTCACCAAGAATATCAAGGAATTCGACCTCCCCAACGGGCTTCATATCATCGTGAAGGAAGAACCGTCCATCCCGCTCGTGGGATTCTCGGTGACCTATAAGGTCGGTTTCCGTAACGAGGATATCACCGGTAAATCGGGGCTCACCCACCTTCTCGAGCACATGATGTTCAAGGGCACGACGAAGTACGGGAAGGGGCAGTTCGACAAGGTGATGAACGACCTCGGCGCGGAGAATAACGCGTTCACGTCCTACGAGATGACCGTTTACTGGGAAGTGCTCCCTGTCGCGGGGCTTGAGAAGGCGATCGAACTCGAGGCCGACCGGATGGTGAACCTCCTGCTCGACCCCAAGGAGTTCGAGAGCGAGAAGAACGTCGTATTCAGCGAACTGTCCAAGCATGAGAGTATGCCGGACACCCAGCTTTACCACGAGTTCGACAAGGCGATGTTCGGGGAACACCCGTTCGCCTACAGCTACGGCCGCCTCGAGGATATCACCAACGCTCAGCGCGATTATGTAATGAACGGGTTATATAAGAAATACTATGTGCCGAATAACGCATATATCGTGGTGGTCGGCGATGTGAAAGCCGACGAAGTGCTCGCGATGGTGAAGAAGTACTTCGCCCCTATCCCCGCGAACCCCAATCTCCCGAAGGAAACGCCTATCCCGCTCCCGAAGAAGAAGGGCGTGCATGTCGAGGTCGAGGGCGTCGCGAGCGAGAATTTCGGCGAGGTGGTTTTCCATCTGCCGGGATACGACCTGAAGAATAAGGAATGCCAGGTACTGAGCTTTATCAACGAAACCGGGCTGATCGGCGGATTCGGATACTGGCCGACTATCGACGGGGGACTCGGGTTTATGGGATACACCAAGGAACCGGATTACCCGTCGGAAACAATCACCCGCGAGTATGTGCAGGAGAATCTCGAGGACCTGAAGAACGAACTGTTCTATTCCGAGATGATGCAGTACGACTCCATCAGCCGCATCATGTTCACTATTATCGACCTCGCGCGTTATCATAGCGTCGGTATCTATAACGACCTCGTGAAGGCGTACCAGAAAATAACGGTCGACGACGTGATGAACGTCATACAGAAATACCTGACCCCCGATAACTCCGGCACGGGATTCTTCAAGGTGACCAAGAAGAACCCGAAGGCCAAGCCCGGCGGCGGTATGGAAGAAGAAAACCACGGCGAGCCGATCGATTACTCGGAGTTCGATAACCCTACCCCCCAGGCGATCGCCGAGGCGCAGGAACGCAAGGATTTCCTCTTCAAGGGCGCGGTAAAGTCTATCACGGGCTACCTCGCGACCGTTAAGAAGGTCACCCTCGATAACGGCATCACCATCCTCTATAAACCGTTCACCATGAACGAAAAGGTATCCATCTCGGTCGCGTTCGGCGCGGGATCGATCTACCAGAAGAAGGCCTACCAATCGAGCTACGCTTACGATTTCGTATTTAACGGAGGTCCGATGTTCGGGCTGGAGAACGAGCTCGAGAAGAAAGGGGTGACGTTCAAGGGCGGCAGCGGATACGACAATACCTCTATCGGTATCGACGTGCCCGCCGAGTTCTTCGGCGACGCGGTAAAATGGCTCGGGCTCGCGGTCAAAGACCGCAAGTTTATCCCGCTCGTCCTCGAGGAGAAGAAGTTCAACACGATGAAGTCCATCGAAGAGATGGCGAACAGCCCCTCCCCCGACCTTCACGCGAAGTACGCCGTATTCCAACTGGCGTTCGGCAAGGACGGCGCGGGGCTGGACTTCTACGCCACCAAAGACGACGTGATGAACCTCACGATGCAGGATATCTACGACTTCTACGCCTCGTTCTACCGCCCGGAGAATATGGTGATCGCCGTAGTCGGCAACCTCGACTTCGATCAGGTGGTCGCGGCGGTGAAGGAACAGCTCGGCGGATGGAAGCAGCCGCCCGCGGTGATGAAGCCTGCCGGCGCGAAGCTCGCCCCGAAACCGACGCAGAACCAGGTTAAGGTCGTGCCCCTCGATATCAAGCAGTCGGTCGTGCTGATGGGCGCGCCGTCGGTGGACTATACCGATGTCACGAACTACACCGCGTTCTCGCTCGCCCTCGACATCTTCGGCGGCGGCAGTTTCACGTCGTGGCTCATGCGCTCGATCCGCGACACGGCGGGGCTGACCTACGGCGTATATACGTTCCCTATCCTCTACGGACAGTACAGCCTGTTCCGCCTGTATATGCAGAACGCGCCCAAGGACGTCTACACCGCGATCGATATGTACAAGACCCAGCTGAAGAAGTATAAAGAGACCGGGCCGACCGACCTCGAGGTGCTGAAGTTCCAGATCAATAAGCTGAACTCGGTGCCGTTCAACTATGAGAACAGCTCGAAGATCGCGTCGATGCTCTCCACCTATATGCTCAAACGCGGGGCGTACGACTACGAACTGAGCTATATCAACCTGATTAACGGACTGACGAAGGCCGACCTGATGAAGGTGATTAAGGAATATTTCCCGGATTATTACTATATCGTGATCGCGGGGAAGGATAAGGAATAGAATAAACAGATAAAGATAGAGCCGACCCCATGGATGGGGAAGTCCCGCGGTGACAGGGATGTCAAAGAGCGGGGCGCTTCCAGTGATAGCAGGGAATTTTTATTATGTCAAAAAATAAAGCCCGTCCTAAATAGGCCGGGCTTCTATAAAAAATCGCTTGCTCCCTTAGTACGGGTACTAGTACTGGTACTCCACGAAAGTGAGTTCCGCGTTATCCACGATACGCTTCACCACATCTTTAGGCTTCTTGATAAACAGGGGCTTGCCCTTCCCGTCGTTGTACTTCCCGGTCATAATCAGGAGACTGATAGCGGCGGAATCGATATAATTCACTTCTTCAAAATCGAAGAGAAAATAAATCACTTTCCCCCCGCCGATATCTTTTTCAATATCAGATTTGATGTTATTAAGAAAGAAGATGGTAAAGTCCCCGTTGATCTTATAGGTAACCGTTCCGTCATCACTTGGTTTTCTTTCGTACTGCATAGACCCTCCTATGTTCACCACATTATCTTAATGTAAATTTTTATTTTATCAAGTTTTTTTTGCATAATTCTTTATTTAATTTCGGTCAGCCCGCGCATATAAGGCACGAGAACCGCCGGGATTTCGATACTCCCGTCCGCGCGCTGGTAATTTTCCAGCACCGCGACCATCGTGCGGCCTACGGCAAGTCCCGACCCGTTCAGAGTATGCACGAATTCGGTCTTTTTCGTTTCTTCGCGGCGGAAACGGATATTCGCGCGTCGGGCCTGGAAATCCGTGCAGTTCGATACCGACGAAATCTCCTTATACCCGTTCAGACCCGGAAGCCATACCTCGATATCGTAGCACTTCGCCGCCGAGAACCCCATATCCCCGGTAGAAAGAACGATGACGCGGTACGGAAGTTCCAGCAGGCGCAGAACCTTCTCCGCCTGCGCGAGCATCGACTGCTGTTCCGCCTCGGAATCCTCCGGGCGCGCGAACTTCACGAGCTCCACCTTGTTGAACTGGTGCACCCGTATCAGCCCCTTGGTGTCCTTGCCGTAGCTCCCGGCCTCGCGGCGGAAGCTCGGCGCGTACGCGGTCACTTTTATCGGGAGCGCGCTCTCTTCGAGTATCTCGTCACGGTAGATATTCGTGAGCGGCACCTCGGCGGTCGGGTTCAGGAACAGATTTTCGTTCTCTATCTGGTACATCATCTCGTCTTTGAATTTAGGAAGCTGGCCCGTGCCGGTCAGCGATTCGGCGTTGACGACGAACGGGACGAAATTCTCCTGGAAACCGTCGGACGTATGCGTATCGAGCATGAAATTGATGAGCGCGCGTTCGAGTAACGCCCCCGCTCCGCGATAGAGGATATATCCATGCCCGGCGATTTTCGCGCCGCGCTCGAAGTCGATAATACCGAGCTTCTCGCCGATATCGTGATGCGCCGCCGGGGTGAAGTCGAACTTGCGGGGCTCGCCCCACCGGCTGATTTCCTTGTTCGCGGACTCGTCCTGCCCGACAGGAACGTCCGGGCGCGGCAGGTTCGGGATACGCAGAAGAGTGTCGCGTATCGACCCGTCCAGATCCTTCTCGCGGGCCTCGACAGCCTCCATCTTCAGCTTGATCGCGGCCACCTCGGCCATCAGTTCGCCGGCGTTCTCTCCCTTGGATTTCTTCGCGCCGATCTCCTTGGAGAGCGTGTTGCGCCTATTCCGGAGGTCGTCGGCGTCCTTCTGCGTCCGGCACTTTTCCTCGTAGTCGAGGATTATCTTTTCAACCAGCGCCGGGCCTATCTTTCTCGACTCCAGCAGCTCCTTGGCCTCATCTCGGTTCTCGAGCAGGTATTTTATATCCAGCATAAAGTCATACTCCTGTTACTTAGCGTAACGTTCGATAATGATTTCGACATAACGGGGCGAGAGTTTGAGGCTGCGCGCGATCTCGTCGACACCCCACCCCTTCTCGTAGAGGCGCAGGACGTTCTTGGTGGTCTCGTCCTCGCTCGCGCCGGAACGCTTCTTCTGCGACACGGGATTCTCAGGGGTCGCCGCGGCAGTCATCTCTTTCAGTTCCTCGACATCGCTCATCGCGCGCCCGATCCACTCCTGTATCTTGCGGACCTTCTTCTCCTCCTCCTCGATATGGATGAGGAGGCCTTCTATATTCGCGAGCTTGTCCAAACTGTCGCTCATCTTGTCCTGTGACTTGTAAACATTATCGATCTGGCGCTGGGCGGCGCGTATCTCGTCCTCGATACGTTTCGCGCTCTGGGTAAGCATGCTCATCTTGTCCTCGACGCCGTTTACCTTATCCCGCATCGTCTCGATTGTCCCCGCGGACTGGTCGATCGTCTGGAGGAGGTCGTTGATCATTTCGCGCTTGCCCTCGAGCTCGTTGACGCGTAATTTGATATCGTCGTACATATCGAGGGTACCCACAAGCACTTTCTTCACCGCGTCGGCCTGTTCCTGCTGTTCCTTGATCACATCGAGAAGGTGCTCGATATCCTTTGCCTTTTCCATCGCCGCATCGACGCTTTCCTTGATCAGCATCGCGTCCTTGCGGTTCTTCAGGGTCTCGCTCATCATACTTTGGATGGTCTTGTTATCGTTCTTCACCGAGTCCACGTCGCGCAGAGCCTTGTCGATCTCGCGGCGCTGTTCCTCAAGGTCGCGCAGGAAATCCCGGATGATCGTCATATTCTGCTCGGCCTTCTGCGCCATATCCTCCGCGCGTTCGAGGGTGGCCGACTTCTTCAGGAACTGGTCGTAACGGCTCTCGATTTCCTGGGTCTTCTTGCTCAGGTTGCGGATGTCGTCCAGCACCGTATTCTTCATCTTCTCTTCCTGGAGCTTGAGCTCGCCGAACAGGGACTTGACCTCGCCCTGCACGTGCTCCATCTCTTCCTTCAGTTCGTCCTCGCTTTTCTTGATATAGCTGTCGAACTGGTGGCTGATCATATTGATGCGCGTGGTAATTTCGTTCTCGATTGTCGTCACCTTCGTCTGGACGGCGCCGACCGATTTGTCCTCGATACCCTTCAATGTATCGGTGACCTCCTCGATACGGAGCATGAACGTCTTATACTCGTCCTTCACGCCGGACAGGTCGGATTCGAGCTCCACCCGCAGGGAATCTGCCTTCTTATTGAACTGCGCGATAATGTCGTCGGACGGCGAGAAGAAGGATTCCCGGAAATTCTGGATTTCCTTCTGGAAATCGGTCTTCCGCTGGTCGAAAAAGTCGCGGAGCAGGTTCTGCGCCTTCCCGTCGAGTCCCTTGATATTGGTCTCGGTATCGGAAAGGATTTTTTCCATCCGCTGGTTGATCTGGTCGCGCGCGGCGGCCACAAATTCCGCGATCACATCCTTCGCCTTATCCCGTTCGTCGGAGATATGGGAAAGGATGTCCGATTTTTCATTCTCCATCTGCGAATAAATGGAATTGATATAGGTATTGATATTCTCGTCGATACGCTTGCGCGTACTGTCGAGGTTGTTTTCCAACTGCTGGACGCTGTCCTTCACGTCCTGGTACTTATCGCGTATCTTCGATATATTCGAATCGGATGTGTTTTTTATATCGGCGAGGAGTTTCTCGAAACCCGACAGTTCCTCGCGGAGCTGGTTGCCGTTCTTCATCTGGCGCTCGAGTTCCTCGGTGAGACGTTCGGTCGAACGGGCTAAATCGGCCTCGAGGCCGGAACGCGCCGCTTCGATCTTGCTGTTCGCCTTGGCGAGCGAGGCTTCGATGCCCTGTTGGAAATTCTCCATACGCCGGCCGATCTCGCGTCCCTTCTCGTCGAACTCGCGCCCCATCTCTCCGGCGATACGCTTGATCTCCTCTTTCTTGGCGTTCAACGTCAGGTCGCCGTCACGGATAGCCGCCTCGAGCTTGATTTTCAGGTCGTTGCGGAGTTTGTCCACATTCCGGTCGATTTCGTCATGCACGTCGACAAGGATACCGTCGGCGCGGAGCTTGGTGCCCTCGATATCCTCCTTGACCTCGGTAAGCTGGGCGGTTCCCCACTGCTTGAGGGTCTCGACCGACTCCTTAACCCCGTTGAGGATGCGGTCTTTCTGCGATCCGACCGAGTCCTGCAATTCCTTCACGTCGTCGCGAAGCCCGATAATCTCGTCCTTCGTATTGTCGATCAGCCCCTTATAGTCCTCGATAAACGCGTCCTTGAGGCGTTCCATATAGGTGTCGATTTCCTTGGTGCGCTGGGATATGGTATTGTCGAGATTCTTCTCGAGCTTCATCGCGATACCGCGAAGTTCCTCGACACGGTTCTTGGAATCGTTGATATCCTTGATAAGTTCCGACTCCATCGTGGAGACCTTTTTCGTCAGGTCGGTCTCGTAGGAGTTGATAAACTTCTCGAGCTGAACCAGACGGTCGCTGACGACGTCCGAGGATTTCTCGAGATTGCCGAGGATTTCCTTCTCGCGCGACTGGATTTTATCGAGGGCGGCGCTCCCGGATTCCTCCGCGACCTTGCGGATATTTTTCGACGCGTCGGTGATCTGGAGATTGAGCTCCTTCGCGATAGCGTTGAGCTGGTTCTCGCGGTCGTCGAGCTTCTCGAAGAAGCCGGCCGCCTCCGCGGTATAATTCGTCTTGATCGCGTTCAGCTCGCCCTTGAACTTCTCGGAGCTCTCCTTGATGAAATTCGTCAGGCGGTTATTGAGGTCGCCGATGCCCTTGGCGGTATTATTGAGGTTCTCGTTAAAGCTGCGTATGCTGGAATTGACCCGTTCCTCGAGCTTCTTGATCTCTTCCTTGAGGCGCTCGTCGATAGACGCCACCCGTTCGTGCGCGGTCGATTCGGTCTCCTTCTTGAGCGCGTCGATAATCAGGCGGATTTCGTCGCCGGCCTTATGGAATAACTGCTCGGCTTCCGCGCGGAACTTCTTCTCAGTCCCGTCGATATCCTGCGTGATCTTGACAAATCTCTGCTCGATGCCGGATATTTTCCCTTGGTACTCGCCCTCGATAGCGTCGATATCCTTCATCCTGCTGTCGATATCATTGAAACGCTCCTCGATCTTCGCGGCGCGGAACTCGGTATCCTCGATAGCCTTCGAGAGGTCGCTCTCCATCTTTTCGAGCTTCTCGTTCTGCGCGTCGGCGATATGAATGCGGTAGTTCTCGATCTCGGACTCCATCCGTTTCACGAAGTCGCCGAGGCTGTCCTGCGCCCATACCCGCGCCTGCTCGACGTCGTTCTTGAGGACGCCGGACTGCTTCTTATATTCGCCGATATCCTTTTTCAGTACGTTGATCTGGTCGACCGCGGCGGAAAGCTCCTTGAGCTGGTCCCTGACCGCGACTATATCCTGATTGAATACGGTTGCGCTCTGGAGGTTGTGTTTCAGGTCGGCATGGACAAGCGTCGTCTTATCGAAATACTCCTTGATTTCGGCGAGACGCTTATTGATGAACTCGCTGGCCTTATCGAGCTTTTTGAGCGAAATATCGAGGTTGATTGTTTTATCGCGGAGGTCGCGTTCCTTATCGTTGAATAGCTGCTGAATATTATTCATCGCCATCTGGACGAAGCCCTTCAGAGTGGAAAGCTGCGCGTTCCGTTTGTCTCGTCTGCGAAAGTACAGGATAAGCGCAACGCTGATAAAGAGGATAATAATATCCACTATGTAATAATTCATGTTTCCCCTCCGAAATGCACTGCATCATTTTATAACAAATTGTAAAATATTTCAACTGATTTTCTCCTTTTCGGACAATTAGATAACGGAGAATCGGGGGTTGCCGGGAGATAAAGAATCAAATCCCCGAATAGTTGAGTTTTCCGCCCCGTTGAAGTTATAATAATCCGTCCGAACGATTTCACGAACGGGGGAACGGTATGGCTCAGAAATACATCCCGCCCAAGAACGACAAGACAGGCGGTGAAAAACTAGGTTTCTTTATCGTTCTGATTGCCGGCATCGCCATCCTGTTTTTCCTCTTTTCGCAGATGAAGGATATCCTCCAGGATAAGGTCGACGACCTCCGCAAAACTATCGCATGGGTCAAATCGGAATATAATTACGCCCGTATCACCATCCTGAAAAAAGGCGCGAACGCCGTCGAGTTCGAAATATCCATCCTCGGTATCGACGGAGAGGTCAAGGGGAAAAAGACCCTCACGCTCCCCGGCACCGATATCTATCTCGAATCCCGGATGGTCGTGTTACAGACCGAGGACGAGACTAAGACGGTCATCTTCCCGTATAAGGTCTATACCGAACGGATCGCCCCGAAGGACGGAATCGGTATCCAGACCCTCTATGTAGTCAATAATTTTCCGCAGAACTATAACGCAACCGGAATGACCGAGCAAATCCGCCGGGCTTTAGCCGGAATCTACGAGACCGTATTCGAATACGGGGATTACTACAGCGCGGTCAAGGGGAAATATATCCTCGATATTACCGATGTCGCGGCGCACCAAAGCCCGTACACACCGTTCGAATCGGGGAAAACGTACAGTTATATTCTTCACCCCAACGGCGGGGTCGAAATGATGGAGGGCGTCAATGGAAGTCAATAGTATCATTTCCGCGATAGGGGTTATCGACGAGCTTCTCAACGGTTTTCTGAATGTCATCATCTGGATAGCGAAAATCCTCTTCCTGACCCCGTGGGGATGGATTATCGTCGCCGTAGCGTTCGTTGCTATGCTGGTGGCTAAGATACGCACCTCAAAGGACGAGATAACCTTTTATAGCGTGGTCGGCGGTGTATCGGAGACATTATTCTGGTTCTATACCAATATATCGACCATCATTATCGGCGTATTCGTCGTGTTCGTCCTCTCGGTCATATTCACCGGGCTGAAGGACGTCACCGGGAGCTTCAAGCTCTTCAACGAGGTCAAGACGCTCGAGGCCACCCTGAAGAACCTGAAAACCGAGCGCAAGGTGCTCGAAGTCACCGCGCTGCCGGTATCGGTCAACGGCACGAACCGGATGAATGTCACGGTGAAGTACTTCGCGTATTCGCCGGTAAAGGAGCAGGATATCCAGACCGGCGAACGTGTCTACATTATCGACGGGAAAAAGCTGTATGTCGATTTCGGCGTCATCAATTTTAAATATTCCCTCATCGAGAAGGGCGAGGCGTATAATATCGCGTTCCCCAATCATATGTTCTCCGAGGTGCTCCCGCCGGATAACGGGATGAACATCTTCGCCGCCGGGGACGGAGTCCCGCTGACATTCAAACTGGATACGCAGGATATTTATATCCTCAGCAAGGACAGTTATATCGCGCAGATTAATAAGATGATCGCCTATTCGACGAATACGAACCTCTGCCGCGAGATGGGGGTCAAGACCACTTACGGCGAGGCGCTCGGCTTCGAACCCTTGGAAGGCAAGGTCTACCAGTTCTACTCCACGGGAGCGGGCGGGGTGATTATAAAATAGTCTGGGGTGTTTGGATGTAGTGAGTTGTCATACAACGCCGGCGGGAACCCCTAAGGAATAGCCGCGGCCTTTCTCACTGCCGATTGCCTCGGGATTTCAACCCTCGTAGAATGAGAAACATATCATGCTAAGCCGTTATTTCTTATAATTTTCCCATCCGCGCGACTGTAGCTCGTCGTCCCGTTCGCGCAGGTCTTTCTTCATTTTCTCACGGTACGCTACAAGCTTATCCCGCAGCGTAGTATCCGATAACGCGAGAATCTCGACTGTCAGAAGCGCGGCGTTTTTCGCGCCGGACTTTCCCTTACCGGTGACCCCTACCGGGATTCCCGGGGGCATCTCGACCATCGACAGAAGGGAATCGAGGGAACCGAAGTCGGGGGACGATAACGGGACTCCGATGACCGGGAGAACCGTATGCCCGGCGATTACGCCCGCGAGATGCGCGGACATGCCCGCCGCCGCCAGTATCACCCTGCCGCCGTTCGCCTCGAACCCCTTAACGAGCTCGACCGTACGTTCGGGGCTTCTATGCGCGGAGCTGAAATGCACCTCGGTATCCACCCCGAAATCCTTAAAAATCTCCAATCCGCCGGATAATACCGGAAGGTCGCTGTCGCTCCCCATGATTACAAGTACTTTCGCCAATTGTCACTCCTGATCCAAGTCGATAATTTTTATATCGTGAAGATAATCCTTCACACGGTATTCCTTCAGTTTCTCCACTTTCTGCACCAGTACGGAAATTTTCTCGGCGGACTCGGTGACCATATCCATCAGCTCGATCACTTCCTCGTCCAACTGTTTCTGCACCTTCAGCATCTTGATCATCTCGGCCGAACCGAGCAGGGTCGTCAGCGGCTGATTGAAGTTATGCGCGATCGCCCGTCCCATCTCGCTCACCGTGGTATCCTGCTTAATTCTTACCAACTCCTGCGTCTGGCTCGAAAGTTTCAGCACGTTCTCCATCCGAATGAGCATCTCGATAGCGTTGAAAGGTTTTTTAATATAATCGACCGCCCCGGCGCGGTACGCGTTTTTCAGCACCTCCACATCCTCTTCGGAGGTAACCATGATAACAGGGACACTGCTTAACTCCGGGAAAGATTTTAACTCGCCGCACAGGTCGACGCCGTTAGCGTCGGGCAAATGCACGTCCATCAGGATAATATCCGGTTTGAAGGAACGTACTTTATCGATAAAAACCGAACCCCTGCTGATCGTCATCAATTCGAAATGCGCGGGGTTGAGAATCTTTTTATAGATAGTCACATAGAACGCTGCGTCCTCTACAACAAGCACTTTGTATATATTCATATTACCGTCCGAAAAAATGAATAAGGAATTATAAGCAATCTCGAAGGATATGTAAAATAAAAACGGCATGACGCCAAAAAGCGCCATGCCTCTATCACAACTGAAGAAAGGGGGGTCAAACTGATTGCATCCATTCAAATCCTAACAGAATAAGTATAACAACATTTCTTCAAATCGTCCATCAGGGAATCCCTGATTTTTCAGGGGAAAAACCCTGATATTAAAAATCCCTGAAATCGTCCATCGGGATTTTATCGTCCTGCTTGATAATCTCCACCCCGGAGTTCTTATCATGTAAGGGTTGAGCATGGATCACCGCGGCTTTCTTCACGGACGCAGACTCCGTCCCGGACGATTTGTCGGTCAGCAGCTTCTTCTCCGGCGGCTTACCCTTGCTGCTATTTTTGGATCTCCCGACAATCCGGTTGAGATTTTCAATGATTTCTCCGAGTACCTCGGCCTGGTGATATAACTCCTCACCCGACGCCGCATTTTCCTCAGAGGATGCGGCTGTAGTCTGGACTACTCCGTTCACCTCGCCGACCGCCTTAGTGATCTGTATCGCGCCCTTGAGTTGTTCCTGCGATGCGCGGTCGGTTTCCTCCATCAGCGTGCGGATTTTCTCCAATGTCCCCTTCATTAACAGTATCGATTCCCTGACGGCGTCGCTGACTTTTTTCCCGTTCGATACGCTGATAATCGCGCCTTCGATCAGGTCCGCGGTCTCTTTCGCGGCTTCGGCGCTTTTCTGGGCAAGGCTTTTCACCTGATCGGCGACTACCGCGAACCCTCGTCCGGCATCCCCGGCTCTCGCCGCTTCAACCGCCGCGTTCAACGCGAGTATATTCGTCTGGAACGCGATATCGTCGATCACCTTGATAATCTTCGCCACACGGTTATTATTGTTCTCAATTTCCTCCATCGCCGCGGTCATTTCCCGCATCTGGCTTGCGCTTTTTTCCGCGGAATCCCCCGCCTCGTTCGTCATCAGCTTAGACTGGTTGACATTTTTCGTGTTGGATTCGATGATCGACTGAAGTTCCTCGAGCGACGATGTCATCTCCTCGATAGACGACGCGAGTTCCGACGCCCCGCCGGAAAGATTTTGACTGGAATCCGAGATCTGCTTCGAGGAGGAGGTCAGGCTATCCGCATTGACGGTGAGTTCCTTCACGTTGTTTTTTATCTTTTTTGACAGGCTGAAGCTCATAAACGATCCCATGCCTCCTAAAAAAATCGCGAGAAATATCCCTATCCCGGTTCCGCTATACCCCTGCGCCAACGCGTCGCTTACCCCGCGGGTATGCGCTGCGGTATCCTTCTTCAATTCGGATTCTAGATATGTCCGCATATCGCCCAAATCCGACTGCACCTGAGTCAGTGCCGCGGAAGTTTGTTTTTGAAATAATTCCTCGGCTCCGTTATAATTCCCTTCCTTCAGCGCGGACTCCAGCGCGATAACCGACTGATGCAATTCTTTGTGCGGTTTCTCCAAATCCTCGATAATACCTTTAAGTTTCGGGTATTTAGCCTCAACAGTTTTTCTTTCATCGCTGTAATACCATTTACCCAGATTGCACTTGGTAGGGTCTTTTTCAACTTCTATACTCGAGCTTTTCGCGGATAAAGCGCTCATCACCTTTTGACCCCACTTGAGATGCTCGATTTCCCGCATCAGCAGTTTTTCGTCCAGTACATGAAGAGTATCCATGCTTTCCGCGAGAACATTCAACCTTTCAGTAGAGCTGAAACCCAGTAACCCTACAACCATCACAATCACCGTTACGCCGATAAACGACAGTACTAACCGTACCGTTAAACTGATTTTCTTAAACATTTTAACCTCCAGATATATCAGGCCCCTCTCTCTATCAAGAAAACAGCGACCTCTGAAACAACCTCCTTTTTTTATTCCCCCATCGGTACCACGATATAATTAATTCGCGTATGTATGCATATATACACTATTATATTTATAGTTATAATAGTATATGAACATAGTTTACCCCTTTCACGGATATTTATCAATCAGGGATTCCCTGATTTTTCAAGTGAAATTCCCTCATATTCTAATCATTACAGTAATATTGTTCACTAAACATATATTATTTGTGTTCATACTAATTTAGCATAAATTCATAACATATGCAAGTTATAATAAAAAAACCGCAGCCGGTTTCCCGGCTACGGTTCATATGGAAACGGTTCATGGTTACATAGTTACATAGTTATTTTCCTGCTCCTACGGGTGAAGGTAAGCCCCGTCCTCGCCGATTTTTCCAGGCGCGGGATTGTTCACAAGGTCGAGGACATATATCCGCATATTGCCCTGCCCGCTGCAGCTCGCGGCCAATGTCCCGTCGGTAACGACTTTGACGTCCCCGGTGATCGCGTCCTTATATACCCCGTTGGGGATTCCGCTGAATGCCGCGCCGCCGGAAATAGTCACCAGCACGAAACTGTCGACCGCCCCGCTCGTGAAGCGCTTCTTGAAGCACATCCCGCCGCTGCACCCGTCGGTGGAGTACTGCCCCTTCTGGAGCGCGGGTATTTTATGCCGTATCTGGTTCAGGCGCTGGAGGTGTTTCGCCAACGGGTGATTGAGCGTATTCGCCATCTCGCCCGTAGCGTTGTTCCATACCCCGAAATCGGTGACGTTGACGCTTCCGGCGATGTGGTCGCCGAAATACGCGCGTCCGGTCGTCGCGATCGCGGCGCTCGGGCCTTTATCGCACGGCGCGCCCTTCATAAACTGGATCTCGCTTCCGTAGTACACGCACGGGATACCGCGGAACGTGAAGATCAGCGAGAAGCTCTCGGCGTATTCGGCCTCGCTCCCGCCGTAACGGTTATCCGTGTTCGGGCCGTAATCGTGCGAGTCGACATAACACACGTTCCATGTCGAGTCGTTATAGACATAATCGTTATTCTTCGCGAAATTGTACGCCTGTCCCGCCGTACCGAAGTTCCAGTGCATCGGGAAGTCGATCACTCCCATACCGGAAGACTGCGAGTAGTCCGGCGTATGATAGGCGTTGCCCTGCAGGAACGCGTTCTGGCTGGTCGGCTGGTTTCCGGTGCCCTGGTTATTTTCCCAGATATAGGCGTTCGACGCGCACTGGGCGTCCGTTCCCGTGAAAGTCTGCCGTTCGCCCCATGTATAGAACGGGGTCGAGAGCGGCGCAATACCGTGATTCCATACCTCGTTGACACGGGTACAGACCTCCCCGAACATATAGAAGCTCGCCGGAGCGTGGGACTTGAACGCGGGGATAAACCGCATATTCAGCGTCCATCTCGATATGTGCTTCACTGTATCGATACGGAAACCGTCCACGCCCATATCGATATATTTATTGTAGGCGTTGATTAAATACTGCTGAACTGTCGCGCTCTCCGTGTTCAGGTCGATACAATCCTCGTGGATCGTTCCGTTCTGGCAGGTATAGTCTTCCCAGTTCTGGAGCCAGCCCTTATGGAACAGCGTGGGATCGAACAGATCGAGGTTCGGCCACTGGTAATTGTAGATGATATATCCTTCGGGACTGCGCCATTGGGTGGGGGTTCCCCACGCCGTCAACGGGTTCCACGCGAGGGTGGGTTTCGCCGTCTGCCACAGGTCGCCGTTATAGTAACTTTTCCCGGAGACCGGCTCGTAGGACAGGCCGTCATAGGTGAATCCGGCGTTCGGCAAATCGTAATAATCGATAGTCGTCCCGTCGCCCCATTCCGGGTCGTTAGAATCGCCCCAGTACTTGACCGTCTGGAGCCCTACCGCCCCGTAGCGGCTGGTATGATTGAGCACGATATCCTGGATGATCTTGAGGCCCTTCGCGTGCGCGGCGTTAATCAGGTCCTGATAGGTCGCGCCGGGGGACTCGAGACGGGGATCGACTTTATTGAAGTCCCACGCATGGTAGCCGTGGTAATCGTAATCGCTTCTGTTCAGCACGACAGGGGTAATCCAGATCGCGGTAAAGCCCAGCGCCTTGATGTAGTCGAGTTTCGCGATCAGCCCCTTGAAGTCGCCGCGCCATGCCGGATCGTTATTCGCGGCGTTCCCGCTCGATACGTAACAGCGGCTGGGACGGTTATTCCCGGTGTCGCCGTCATAGAAACGCGCGGTCATCAGGAAGTAGATCGTCTCCTCGCGGAAATCGATCCTGTCCGGCGACGGTACGTTCGTGACCACATGCACGACCACCTGATCGGTGCCGGTCGCGCCCTCGTTATCGGTGACTGTCAGGGTAACCGTGTAGTTCCCGATAGCGCTGTATACCTTCGACGGGTTCACCCCGCTCAGGCCGTTATTCCAACTGTAGCTTACGATAGTCCCGTTCGGGTCGTAGGAGGCCGACGCGTCGAACTGCGCGCTATTCCCCATCAGCACCGTGATATCGACTCCGGCGTTCGCCACAGGAGGTACGTTCGCATTCGCGGTGGTAACGTTGACTACGGGGGACGTCCCGGTATTCCCGGCGTCGTCGTAGGCTTTCGCGGTCAGCGCGTGGCTGCCGTTGGGGGCATACGACGTGTTCCATTCCATAGTATAGGGTTCGGCGGTCGCCTGGCCTATTTTATTCGTGCCGCGGTAGAATTCCACCTTGGCGACATGGTTATTGTCCGACGCGTTCGCGACGATAGTGACTATCCCGGAAAGGCTCGCGCCGTTCGCCGGGGACGCTATGCTCGCGGTCGGGGGTATCAGGTCGTCGGGATTGGAATCGTACCATGTCCCGTTCTTATAGTATCCCGTTTTATTCCGGCTTAGGTCGGCCGTCTGCGGGGAAGAGTCGTTATTGAAGATGAGAAGGGTATTGGTGCCGGTGAAGGTATAGGAATACCAGCTTGCGCCCAATGCGGGTTCGGGGGTCATCGCGAAGCCCGGCCATGTGGTCGAACCGCAGTTGCCGCCCCAGTAATGTATCTTGGGAGTCTTCGTCCATTCGGTAGGGCGGCTAAAATAGACAATGAACGCGCCTTGGACCTGCACGACGGTGAAGGAGACCGTCTTTTCGGCCGACTGGTTACCGGCTTTATCTTTCGCGTAATACTTGACGGTATGCGCGCCCGTGGAGATAGGGAGGGTGACGCTCCAACTCGATGTACCGGACGCCACGTTGAAACTCCCGGCATCGACCGCGACGTAGACCTTATCCACGCCGGAGAGGTTATCGCTCGACGTACCGGATACGACGACGCTCTGAATATTGGTGAACGTTTTATTCGCCGCGGGAGTAATCGCGGAAACCTGCGGCGCGGTGATATCGGCGATCACGCTGATTTCGGAGCTCAACGCCGATTTCCCGTTATCCGCGAACGCTTTCGCGACGATACGGTTCGTGCCCTCGATGAGTGTCACCCCGTTCTTCTGCCACCCGGTATTGGTGATCGTCCCGATACTACTGAACGTACCGCCGTTAACGGAAAGCTGTACGGAGGTAATCGCGGCGGGCGTATCGACCGCGGCCAGCCCGGAGACGTTGACGGAAGTCTGATTGATCATTACGCCGTTGGCGGGCGAGGAGATACTGACCGACGGGTTGCCGGTCTCGTATACGAAAGTGACGGATTTCACGCCGGACGAGTTTCCGGATTTATCGGTGCAATAGACATATGCGGTATGACTGCCGGCTGTAGCTAACGGGAACTGAATCTGCCATACTTCGCTATTCAAGGCGGCGGCGATATTCGTGCCGCTGTCGAGCTTGACATATACCTTATCGATACCCGAGAGGGTCTCGCCCTCGTTATAAATATCTTCGGCGGTACCGCTCACGGTCACCGAATTTCCGACAGGCTGGTTATTGGTAGGAGTAGAAATAAACACATCCGGGGGAGTCACGTCCACCGAGCCGGAATCGACCTGGAAGAGGATATCCGATGTACGGCTGGAATTCCCCTTATCGTCTGAGACAATCGCCCAAGCGAGAAAATGGCCCGCGCCGCCCTGGAAACGCGCCCTGAATACGATAATCCCGTCGGTATTCAGTACGATATTGGTGATATTGGTCACCCCCGATTCGACGCAAAGGCAGTAGACGTTAACCGTCGTGAGTTCGGCGGGAATTTTTGCAACCGCTGAGCCCACAATTTCGTATATGGAAGGTACGACCTGGTTATTAGTCGGTTTGGTGAGCATGACGATGGGAGAGTTTTCGTTGAACTTGGACGTCAGCTCGTCGATTTGGGAACATGAGGCAAAAGAGACCAGCAGGAGAAGGACAAAAAACTTTGAAGAAAGTTTCATGGGAACCTCCGTGATTTATGTAACATAACTGTAACCGCTTTCATTGCACTTACAGTGTATCACTTTTTTTATAAGAAATCAAGGTTTTTCCTGAAATAATTTTAATGAAGTTTATCGGGAGGTTTTTATCATCGACGCGTAAAAAAATAAAACCGGGATATGAATCCCGGTTCCTGTACACTTACAGACCCCACAGTTCTCGGCGTGTTTTCCTTCGGTCAGCCGGTTTCCGCTGGTTTACCCGGTTATCGATCACATCGGGTACCGGAAGGAGTACGACACCCGATGGCTAAGCCATTACGTTGACAAACGATGCAACACCGTTTTCAACCAACCCGCTTCTGAATGGGATAGGAATAGGATGGAACTCCGGTTTTACCTTTTCGTTCCATACCGCTTGATCGATATTCCCCGATCCAGAAAGCGCGGGTTTACTGAACTGCCCGCTAAATACGGCGGTATTAACGTCCATGTTTTACCTCCGAAAATCCGTTTTCGTACTATTATTATCGGAACGGGTTTTCGAAGTATTAGTAATTAAAAGGAAAAATGTGTCGGATTATGACTGGGTTTTACAGCAACTTTCGATAACTTCCGCGAGTGTCGGGTCGTTATTGAATACGATATACTCGATGACCAGCGCTTCCATCTTATGGTCTTCGTGTATCTTGATGGATACTTTTTCAGGAATTTGCATAAACTGGATAGCCGAACCGTCGGTGATCTTTCCGCTATAGGTCTTCAATTCCCCATAAGGCGTCAGCTTGCCGGATAATTCGCCCACGATATCGATCATCATCATATTCCCGCGAAATTCCTTCGGCGACTTCTTATACTTATCTGAGAACGGTATGGTATGACTAACTTTCATAAACGCCCCGAAAAATAAATAACATTACCTTTATTATATTCGGCATTTTTCGCTTCAAATCTGAAATCCTTCCATAACATACCTATATTATGCAAGCATATTGACGTTTCCGCCCATCCGGTTATCGACCAGCGAGGAGCGCGGCACATTCTGGAGTATCCCAGATGCGGGCGCTTTCGCTACCCCCTCGGCGATCTGGGAGGCGGCGCGAACCTGCGCGGGTCCTGCTTCGGGGCGCACATGCTGCGGCGATACATTCATATTAATAGGCGCGAACATATTCCCTCCTTGAAAATTCCTTCATCCGTCAACGATATTGTAATTAAGCGGAATAGAAAAATCAAGACTTTATTCATTTATATTACAATTTCCCATACTTTTTCTATTATATAGTCCATAATCTCCGTTCCCCGCCGCGTCAGCCGGATATTCCTATCCCGCGATTCCACCCATTCCGACAACTCCCTCAAACCCGCATCCGGTATATCCGCCCCGGACAGCGCTTTCAGTTTATCCCTGTCCAGCCCTTCCGTCTTCCGCAGGCCGAGCATAATCAGTTCGCGCGCGATTGTGCTCTTATCGAGCGCTTCGCTCATGCCCCGGGGAAATTCTCCCCTGTCGAGCCGCGCGATATATTCGTCCAAATCCCGGGTATTGGTATATCGCCTCGGGATACCGTCCGCGCCCGGCAGGAAACCCGACGCTCCCAATCCCGCGCCGGCATAATATCCGTAGTCCCAGTAATTGGAATTATGGCGGCTTTCATATCCCCGCCACGCGTAGTTCGAGATTTCATAACGGCGGTATCCGCGCTGTTCGAGATATTCCGCCGCGCGCCAGTACTGTTCCATATACTCGTCGTCGGACAACGGGACATAAGCCCCATCAAGCGGTGTGCCCTCCTCGATAGTCAGGTGGTATGCCGAGATATGCTCCGGCTCCATCGAGGCGATTTCCGCGAGCGTCCCGTCCATATCGTCCCCGCGTATCGCGAGTATCATATCGAGCGAAATATTCCGGAAACCCGCGCCCCGGAGTATCCGATACGCCGCGCGGTTCTGCTCAGGTGTGTTCCTGCGCCCGAGGAAACGCAGGGTGTCCGCGCCCATCGACTGGAATCCCATACTGACGCGGTTTATCCCGCGCGCGCGCCAGTATTCCGCCAATCCGGGGGTGATATCGTCGGGATTTGCTTCTATAGTATATTCCGCGCCGGGCGCAGGTAATCCTTCCAGCAGGCGGAATATCCCGTCCATATCGTCAACGGATGGGTACGACGGGGTGCCGCCCCCGATATAGATCGTATCGAAAACGGGATAATCCGTGGTATAAAGGGAGATTTCTTTCTCAAGCGCGCGGAAATAACGGGAGACCCGTTCGCCGCCGTCCGGCGGAAAGGACAAAAAATCGCAGTAAACGCACTTCGACTTACAGAACGGGATATGGACGTAAAGGGCGCGGACGGGAAGCATCATCCCAGAAGGTCGGAATAATCGTCCTGGGGCTGGCCGGGAGTCTGAGCGGCATGTTTCTTCTGCCGCATCGACTGAATCCTGACCTTCATCGGCAGCCAGAGCGTATTATACGCCTCGGCTAGCTCGAAAACTTCCTCGTTTTTATAGGGCTTCTTGGACTTTACCGTGAAGTTATAATCATCCTCGATCATCCCGCGCTTCATTACATAAATCGGATCGCTGACATTCTGCGCGAAATGACGCCCGTAGAGCAGGCTGATCAAAAGTACGTTCGCGATCGCTACAAATGTAAATGTGAGCGAGACTCTCGCCTCGATTATGGGGTTTTCGCCGAGGTCGACGAACCCGATCGACGTCAGGAACATGAACACCGCGACGCTGCAAGTTACCACGAGCGCGGACACGGAGGATACATGGTGCTGGCTCATCTTGGACATCACGTTCTCGATCTTGCCGAATATTTTCAGGACGCGCAGGAGCCGCAGGATACGCGATACGCGGATCGCCTTGATAATTTTGAGGTTGCCGACGAAGCGGTTGCCCTTGATCGCGATCACCCCGTTAAACGCATACTCGTAGAACGCGGGACCCGAAAGGAGCGCCAGAAGCGGCACCGACGCCAGCAGATCGATCCAGCCGCGTTCGTAGAAAAAGTACATCACGAAACGTTTATGCGCAAGCGCGTAGATCGCCCGGCTGATGAATTCCAGCGTGAATACCGCGTCGAACGCGAACCCGATGATGATCATCCAAAGGTCCCAATCCTTCGCCCAGTTATAGGTAGCGCTCCACGCCCCGATAACGGCGAAGTCGTCGGTAATAATCTGTACGATAGATAAAAGAATAATGACGAGCAGGGTATTATCTATGATTTTTCCAAACGTTTTCATCACAGATCCTCTTCAATGGTTATTTTATATAATTCGTCGACGGTGTTGAGATCGTAGGAATAGAACTTGTAGTTCACGCGCGCCACATTGAGCCAGCTCGCCTCGAAACTTTCAGCGCCCCTGTCCTTTTTCACCTTTTTCCACTGGAGAGCCATATTATAGACGATTTTCAGCATTTTCGACGTATAAGTCGTATTTTCCGCTTCCTCGGCAAAGTAATAGACCTTCAGGATAATATCGAGGAAATACGGCGAGATATTCGGGAAACCGGTCATAATAATTTCCTTCAGCTTCGCGAGGAAATTTTTCCGCAGCGCGTCGTTGGACTCGGTTTCGGGATAGGACACCGTCTTATTCGCCGGGCCGCCGTATCCGGGCATCACCATATTGATCGGCATCATAATATCGTAGATCGGCAGGATAAACATCGCGGTATACAGGAAATCCACCGCTTCCTCGGGTTTGGCGAACCCGATCTTATCGAACTTACTCAACCCGTTACTGACATAACGGCGGTTATTATACACCGCGGTGATGAACGGGAATATGACATTATTTTTCATAAAAGTCAGGATATTGCTGTAGTGCATGCGGGAGGTATATCTCGACGAGAGTTTCCCCGCGAAATCGATCAACTGCTGACGGAAAAGCTCGTTAGATATCATAAAATCCGTGTATTTCTGCTTCCACTCCATCTGGAGGGAATCGATCGTTATTTTAAGCTGTTCGCGGACTGAGTCGGTAATCGCCTCGCCCAGAACCTTCGCCAATTCGGACTTGATATCCGGCCACACCATATCGGGATAAAAATCCGGCGAGGAAAATGTGATGCTGAGTTTGCCCTCGTTCTGGTTGATAAACGCGAGTACGTGCTCTTCCTTCTCATGCGGCGCCAGGTTTTTTATCGCACCGCTGTTAATTAGTTGTTCTACAAAACTTCGTAGTTTTTCGGTATTCATCGCCCATCCTTTTTAGCTGACACTCATTATAGAATTTATCGGTATTTTTACGCAAATTTCTTTAGGGCATATGTAATAAGATGCGATTATCGCTTATAATAAAACGTCCGTCGAACGTAATTTAAGACTGTTTTTATCGCGATGCTATAATTATCAGGCGTATTCCGTAATAACCCTTAATGATTCGCGGCCTTATTCCCCGTCAGAAGCGGTACTTTATATATACGGCATCGATTGATTGACATTTCCGTGATAAAAACGGTAAAATAGAATAACTTAAACGGAGCATGTATGTTCTATACCGAAATTCTGGAATCGTTCTATAAAAACAAAGTCCGCTATTTACTTGTCGGCGGTCTTGCCCTGAATCTTCACGGCGTCCCGCGAACCACATTCGATATGGATATTATTATCCCATCGGATAAAGCTAGTAACGAGAGGCTGATTAACGCGATCAAGGAATTAAACTATGTCCCGAGGCTTCCGGTGGACCCGTTAAAAATAGCCGACCCGGAAACTTTAAACGACTGGATCGAAAATAAGAATATGAAGGCCTTCAGTTTCTATCATAAAACTGATAACGCGCGGGTGATCGATATCGTGCTGGTTCACCCTCTCGGTTTCGATGAGGCTGAAGCGAGGAAAAAAATATTTACCTTCCGGGGTATCGAAATCCCCGTCCTCTCCATCGACGATTTAATCGAGATGAAAATATTCAGCGGACGGCCGAAAGACCTGAGCGACGCGGAGATGCTGAAAGAAGCGAAAAAAATCTCGGGGGACGGCAATGAATAAGGGCTTCCGATACACGCTCGAACCCGGGGATATCAGGGCGTATATCAAGTTACCGGTCGAGGAAAAGCTCGAATGGCTCGAGGAGATGTTTGTCCTGACTACCGAGGCGCAGACCGGGAAGGAGAAACATGTCCGTGAATTTTTCCGCGCGGATGTCAGATAACCGTCCCGTCCGGGATGACCGCGTTCTTCGGGATGACCGTTATCCCGTCGACAATCGAATAATTCGACTCTTCCCTGAACCGGATATCCGCCTCGTTGACTATCCGAACATTTTTCCCTATCCGGCAGTTCATATCGATGATCGCGTTACGGATCACGCATCCCGTCCCGATACCCACCTCGGGAATCCCGCGTTCCTTATCCGCCCGGCGTTCGGAATCCGTCTCATAGTAATTCGCGCCCATCACGATACTCCGTTCGATTTTCACAAAGTCGCGGATGACGCTGCGGATACCGATCACGCTGTCGGCCGCCTCGCACCGTTCGAGGATAGCCCCGTCGCTCGCGATACAGTTCCTCAGCTTCGAGTCGACAATTTTCGCGGGCGGTAAAAACCGCGGGCGCGAGAAGTACGGGAACTCCGGGTCGTACAGGTTGAATTGCGGGATATCCCGCGTCAGCTCCATATTCGCCTCGTGGTAGGTGCGGATAGTCCCGATATCCTCCCAGTAGCCCTCGTGGACAAATCCCCCGACCTTGTACTTTTCCAGACAGTACGGGATGACCTCTCCGCCGAAATCGTTCATCTCCGGCCTGCCCCATAATACCTCGTTCAGCACATCCCAACGGAACAGGTAAATCCCCATCGACCCGTAGAACGGCTTCTTGTCCGCGCCGGGGATACGCCAATCCTCGATCCGTTCGGGCGACGACGGTTTCTCGCGGAACCCGGTGATATTATCGCCCGCGTCCATCCGCATCACGCCGAAACGGGAGATGTCCTCCTCGGGTATCGGGATAACCCCCATCGTGATATCGTCGCCGCGCTCGATATGCGCGGTAAACAGCCTGCGGTAGTCCATCCGGTAGAGCTGGTCGCCGCCGAGGATGAGCAGGTACTTCACGTCGCGGTACCCGGTGATATTCCGCAGCGCGCGGCGGACGGCGTCGGCGGTACCCTGCGAAAATCCCCCGGTCCCGTCGATGGTCTGTTCGGCCGCGAGGATGTCCACGAACCCGTTATGGAAAATGTCGAATTTATAGGTCTGCGCGATATGGGTGTTCAGCGACGCGGAGTTGAACTGCGTCATCACGAACACCCGGTTGATGCCGGAGTTGACGCAGTTGGAGATGGGGATATCGACGATGCGGAAGTTTCCGCCGAACGGGACGGCGGGCTTCGAACGCTCGCGGGTCAGCGGGTGCAGGCGCGTGCCCTTCCCCCCGCCGAGTATCACCCCCAGCACGTACTTCATCGGATAAGACGCGTCAGTCATTTCGGGCATACACTCCCCCTTGTTATATATAAAACATATTAAGTATATAAAAAGGTGAGTATACTATTTAACATCCGGAGCTTTTTCATCACTTCGAGATACTGTTCCTTGGATGTTTTTGTACTCTTCATCATACCAAGCCGGTTTAGTATAAAAAGTACTATCTCCATTAATAAAAGGACGAATAAGAGATTTTGTATTTTCATTCTTTGAAACAGTAGAAATATAATCCTCACAAAAACTATTTAAAATTGCATAATCCACAGTTTTTATTAATACTTCTTCTTTGTCATTTTCCCGTTTAGCTGTTTTAATAAATATTAATGGATATTGAAAACCGCCTAATACACCCTTTAAAAGCGTTTTCCCACCATATACAAATTCAATTCTGTCACAAGTGTTTTTTGTTAATAATAAAGCTAAATCTACTGATACAGGACATAGATAAGGAGTTGATAATTTTGATATTCTAAAACCAATATCAATTGAAGGGCCAATAAAATCAACAGGTTCATTATCTTCATTATCCTTAGAATATGGAATGTATTTAAAGTTTAATACTGGAAACCCAGCTATCCATGCTGATGCTTTTATATTAAGTAGCGGGTCATTAATACCTCTTCTATACTGCTCAACAGCATTTTTAAAAGCCTCGATAAAAAAAACAGAATGGAACGAATTTTTTAGCAGTACTGTGAATACTATTTCGTCTCCTAATCTTTTCCAAATAATTGGAGTATCCGGCGGAGATTCAGTTATTCTAGTATCTTTATAGTCTTGTTGCTTTTCTTTTAAATATATCATATTTGAAGTAAAAAGATTTGGGAAATCCTTATAAAAATCATTAATGAAGGGAGCCCATGCAGAGACAAATATATTTTTAGCTTTATATTCCGTAGAGTTTACAATATCAACGCTGAGGAACAAACGGAGTTCACAGTCCAAGTACTTTTGTTCTGACATCTACTGCTGCCTTTGAAACGTTAAATACATATGAAAGATAATCCGCATTCCCGTTGTATTTTTTATATAATTCTTTAAACTCTTTCTTTGGCATTAACAATGCTCCAGCAAAATAATTACATTCACTCTCGATTTGATCTGTTTCATTTCTATCTGCCTTTAAAGGAAGCATTTCTTTTTCTGTCCCTTCTTTTGTATGTAAAACATAATGCGCTAATTCATGCGCTATAGTAAAATTATCTCTTAAGGGACCGGTAAATTGGGAAAGAAATATTATAAATTCCCTTTCTGCACTAACAATGATTGAACCGTCTTTTGATTTTATCCAGTTTTCATAATCTAAAAATTTAATTTCCCCACCACAACTAGTAACTAAATTTCTTATATTGTTACCAATTTTAAACCCATGCTTTTCTGCAAATTAAGTTGCAATTCTTTCAAATTCATCTTTTTTT
>JABLXV010000021.1 GCA_013177895.1 Brevinematales bacterium
CAACTTTCGCCTTGAATTCCGCTGAATGCTTGGTTCGCTGTGACATTGTTTTTCTCCTTCTGTATTTTACAATATCCACAGCAAAATTTCACCTTAACTGCCTGTCCAGTTTTTGGGGCGCATTATAGATATTTGGGGAGAGGTTGTATATACAAGTGGTGGCGTAACGTGGACGAATTATTATTGTCAATTATGGCACGTCGGTGGAGTTTATTCGTATACTTTGCATCAGCAAAATAACTACTTGAACTCCTACACTTATGATGCTTTACAACGATTAGCGAAATATTATATACAGAAATACAAAAATTCTTATCTTGAATGGTATATTTTACGATTGAACGATATGTCTCTACCATACGGGGGAATGTTCGGGATAGCCATTACCGGAACCAATGACGTGGAGATTCAAAGAAAGGACACGAACGGAAACCTTTATACTATTCTTTACAGGAAAGATGTGGATTTAAGGGTATATTGTCCGCCTCATAGTACGCATCGGCATGGGGTAAACTTCGATTTAGGTATATACTCCGATGATGGTGTAGGAGGAGTAGTGGAAAGTAAACCCATCTCGTATACAATATTATTAGATGCAGCAAATTATTATAATTTTGATATTCATGATGAAGCAAACCATTATCACTTGAAGTATTTACCTACAAGAATGTATGATATTGTATATTATCCTGATTTTACATGGTAGAATAAAGAGGAGAACAAAATGAAAAGAATAAGAATTATCTATTTTTTAAGCATGATGGGTGTTTCGACATTGCTCTTTAGTATTACCCCATATAACGAGAAGGCAAATGATTTTAATGCTTTGGTCGAAACAAGTGTGTATCATACGAACGAATGTGTTGTATTTAAATATATAATTCGTTATGATAATAACAACAAGCGTGATTTTACATTGGCGAGAATATTATTTCCTAAAGCCGTTCAACAGAATATGTTTGTTAAGTTCTATGGAATTACTGATAAGAATATCGATTGGACAGGTAATTTTGTTGAAGGTGAAGATAAAAATGGAGTCAGTTTTTATGCTAGAGGTGAGAATGGGAAACCGGGAAAGCCGGGAAAATATGTAATGATCAATAAATATATGAGGCTTTATGAAGAAGAATCCAGTTTAAATCCGGGTGAAACATTGACTTTGTATTTGGTCATTAAAAAAGGCGGAATTGTACCCGGAATGGCGGAACTCGAGGGATATTGCGGCCAAGCAAGGTGGATTTTCGCGGATGCGGGGGATGAACCAAAGAATTTCGACGACGGGTATTATCCGAAGGTATTCAAAGTGATCGGCCCGGTGGCGGAACCGCAGAATCCGTCGAGCTTTATCAGCGCTCTCATCGAGTGGACAGTCTACTCCTATAATAAAGGGTGGATATCGAGTTATGACGTGTATCAGGGGTTGATGGACAAGCTTTCCGCCGTGATGGGGCAAATCCTGCAGGGGAAAGAGAAATATCATACTGCTGTCAACATCCTCGGCGCGTTCCAAAATCTGCTCGACGCGCAAAGGGGGAAGGCGATAACCGAGCAATGCTACCAGATGCTCTACGTTGATGCTGAAATCCTGATAAAACGATTGAAAAGTTAAATAGCCCTTATTACAGAAAAAAACTTTTGTGCGTATGCCGGAGGATAGATGTGTTCTTTAGAATGTGTTTATCCTCCGGTTTTATTAGGCGAAGTGTAATATTTTATCAATAGATATTTCTATAATTCTTTCTCGAATATGCGGTAGGTCTTGAGGGGTTTCAGCCCCATCTTTTCGATGGCGTTGCGGATATTGAAGTTATCCTCGAGGATATAATTCGCCTCCAGCTTGATTCGCCTCGGTCTGAGCGCGTTATAGAGGCTGGTGTAGAGAAGCACGTCGAGCCCCATCCCGTGGTATTCCGGCATCACGGCAAGCCCGAACAGGCGGTAGAACCGTACCCGTTTGATGCCGAACAGGACGTCGAGGAAACCGAACGGGAACAGGCGTCCGTTGATGCGGCGGAGGACTGTATTCAGGTCGGGGAAGCCGAACGCGTACCCAACGGGAACCTCGTTATCCTCGACAAACCACATCGCGTCGGGGTCGGCGATCGGGCCGATCTTTTTTACCATATCGATAAATACGCTCCGTTCGACAGGGACATAACCCCAGTTATCCGCGAGAGCGGTATTGGTGATCCTCCAAATATGTTCGCCGTCTTCTATCATGCGATTCTTATTGAAACGCCGGACGGACAGGTTGGGCCTATGCTTCAGGATTCTTTCGGAAAACCCGACAAACCGTTCCGGAATAACATAGCCCTCCTCCGAATCCCCGCTGTACGCCAGTAAATCCTTGACTTTGTGATACCCGGGGAGGCTCCCGACCAGTTCGGGATAGTATGGAGGATTATAGGGCGACATGAACACGGCGGGGGTATCGAACCCGGATGCGAGAAATCCCCAGTTTTCGGCGATAGGATGGATAGGCCCGCGGATTGCGGTCATCCCTTTTGCGGCCAGCCATTTTTCGGTATAGTCCATAACAGCCCTGACAGTTTCGGGCGAGTTTACGCATTCGAACGCGCCGAAAAATCCTGTCTTAGACTTGTAGTATCGATTGAAAAGATGGTCGATATAGATCAGGTTACGCCCGACGACACGTCCGTCCTCGAGAGCGAGAATCAGACGGAAATCGGTATGTTCGAGCATGGGATTATATCGAGGGGTATAGGCTTTAATTTCATCCGACCAGATGGGAGGAGCCCAGTAGGGATTGCCGGCATAAATCTTTTCCGGCAGAAACACGAATTCCTTCATCAGTATCTTATCGCTGACTTCGACAATTTGAGTCATATCTCCCCCGTCGGTTGGCATACGAATTATTATAACATACGATGGATAAATGTCAAAATGAGAGTAGGTTTTGAAATGCGAATAAGGCTTGACAGAATGGGGAATGAATAGAATAATAATAGCGCCGATTTGGAGGGTAGAAGTGTCCAAGTTTGTTAAATTTATCAAGCGGCTGGTATTCGCGAACGATACGGAAAAATTCCCCAAGACCTACCGTGAGGAACTAGGCCGGCAGGCGTATTTCCTATCGTTCATTGCAAGCATCATTCTCCTTTTCGTGTGGCTGCCGTATATTCCCCTCGATCAGGCGATCCACCCCGAGCTGCCGTACATTATCTACTTCCGCATCGGTCTGACAGTAGTCGCGGCCGTCGTCTTTATTCTACGGTTCCTCCCGTACTTTAAGAAAAACGGTATATGGCTCGCGTTTATCATAGAATTCTACCTTCTGGTGTCCACCGCGATACTGACCGGCATGACCAAAGGCGATTCGTCCTATATGGGCGGGTATCTTTTCATTATCATGGTGACCCTGATCGCGCCGTTACAGCTCTACCAGAACTATCTGATTATGACCGCATCGGTGGTTACTTTCTTTGTTATCGCGTTCACCTACGGCGCGGACTTCTCCGATCTGCATGCCCAGTATTCCCTGCGCGACATGGGCTCGACCGTACTGATAGCATCCGTATTTTATTTCCTGATCGACAGGTATCGTTACGGGGCCTTCCTACGCTCGAAGGAGCTTCAGGAGGAACGGAATAAACTCGCTCTGCGGAACAGGATTATCGAAACGGAACTTTCGATGGCGCGCACGATTCAACAGCACCTGATCCCCACCGCCAACCCGCAGGAATGGATATCCGCGATCTATAAACCGATGGATCTGGTCGGCGGAGATTTCTACGATTTTATCTTCTTCAAGGATGTCAAAAAGATCGGGATATTTTTAAGCGACGTATCCGGCCACGGGATTCCCGCGGCGTTTATCACATCGATGATCAAGAGTTTTATCCTTCAGGCGGGACGGTTCCGCGAGGATCCCGCCGCGCTCCTTCATTATCTCAACGACCTTCTCGCGACACAGACGAATAATAATTTCGTTACCGCGTTCTACGGGATAGTCGATCTCAAGAACCTGACCTATGAATTCGCTAACGCCGGGCATAATATGCCCTACGTGCTGAAGGGAGACTGTCTCTATCAGCTTCTGCCTGAAAAAGGGGGAAGCCCGCTCGCGGTATTCAAGAGCGAGGAGATGCGCCGGTTCGGGCGGCAGTACAGGAACAGTACGGTTCAGCTTGAGAAGGGAACGAAGATTGTCCTATGTACCGACGGGTTTCTCGACACGGTGAATATCGCGAAGCCCGAAAAGGATTTCGAATCCGAGAGGTTATATGATTTGATGCTTGCCAATTCCGGGAAAGCCTCCCGCGAATTCGTGGTAAACCTCTACCAAGCACTTCTGGAATACCGGGGCGGCGACCATTTTGAGGACGACGTATGCCTGATCTGCCTGGATATTTGATAAAACTATCTATTGAATATTTTTGAGTCTTCCACTATTTTACAAAACCCTTATCAGCGTCGATACCGCGTTCCTTCAGCAGGCGTTTCGCGAGGAAGTATCCCCCCGCCATCACGCCGGCGACTCCGAATCCCGGGAATGTCCATTGCCCGACCATATACAGCCCGTCCACCGGCGTAGTCTGCGGCAGGAATTTCCCGTATGCCGCGCGCGAGTATTCCCACCCCATGAACGAACCTTCAAAACTGTAGGTATATCTCCACGAGGTGACCGGAGTGGAGGGCTCGCAGAAAAGCAGGGACTTTTCGAAATCGGCGCCGAGCTTTGCGGCCGCGCGTTCCAGCAGGATACGGCTCGCTTCTTCCTTGACCTTTTTATATGCTTCCCCGCGCTCGCCGTTGGGGCCGCTCTCCCAGTTATTGTGGTAGGAATAAGGCAGGGGCGCGGTCAGAATAACCGAATGATTCCTCTGACCTGCCGGTTTCTCGGCGACAAACATCCCGAACGGGCAATTTTCCGGCGTGTTTTCAGACGGTTCGCGGTCGAGCGGGTTGTCGCCCATAAACGCAAAGTAATTCACGCCGCCGAAGTCGTAGGATTCATTCACCCCGATAAAATTAATCATCGCGCCGGGAAATACCTTCCTTGCGCGGATATTCGCGCGGAGCGGCTCCAGATCGAACACCCCATCGATCAGCTTGAATAGGAGATGATGCGGCGATGTGTTGGAGATGATCGTATCGGCGTAGAAATATTCGCCGCTCAGGCATTTGACTCCGTGCGCGAACGGGCGCTTGCCGCTCTCGTCAATCCATACCTTGGCGACTTCCTGTTTCAGTATCACCTCGCCGCCGTTCTCGCGGATCGATTCGGCAATCGTTTCGGCTATCCTGCCGATTCCCCCGACAGGGTAATACACTTCGTCCGTTCGCACGGTTTCCCATCGGTAGGCGAGCCCCATATAGAGCATCGGCCAAAATCCCTTGGAGTAGATCACATTCCGGAGGTCGGTATCCCTGATGAGGCGTTTCAGGATAGGGATGCCGTCTTTCATGGCATACTTCATCATATGGGGTTTGGACAGCATCATTTTCATCCCGAACCCGATCTTTTCGAATAATCCCATCTCGTACGGGGCTTTCGGCGCGCCGCCGGATATGGATTCGCTGATTATCTTTTCGTTGATATCGAACAGTCTGCGGATGTTGGCGGCCTCCTGAGGGAACTGCGCGGCCAGATCGTCGATAGGGGAAGTCCCGTGCACTGCGATATCCCTGCCGCCTGTGAAGATACGCATAGTCTCGCGGCGATGGACGGTATCGATTTTTTTACCCCAGTACTTCATAAACGATTCGATGTAACTTCCTTCCTTCAATTCGTGCAGGCCTTCGATACCGATGTCGAAACGGCAGCCTTTTCGTTCGAATGACGACGCGAATCCGCCAGGGGAGCTGTGCTTTTCGAGCACCAGTACTTTCATGCCGTTTTTCGCTAGGAACGCCCCGGCGCTTAATCCGCCGATGCCCGCTCCGATGATGATCGCGTCATACTTGTCCATACACGCTCCTTAACGGTCGCCGTACTTGTGCTTATGCAGTTCCCTTCGCTGTTTTTTATTGATATTGCCGGTCTGTTCCCGGCGGTTGATCCGTTCCTGCCGTTCGATAATCTCGATATATTCGGCGAGTTCCCCTTCGGGCTTTGCCTTTTCTTCCATCTCGTATAACTCCCGGGCGTCGGCTTTACTGATGGAGCGTTGGACGATACCCTTGACGGTGACCTTCCGGTAATCGTTACCGATGAGAATGAGGAGTTCGTCCCCGGGGCGGACTATCCGGGCGGGTTTCGCGCGTTCGCCGTTTATTTTAACATGCCCGCCCTCGACCGCTTCCGACGCGACGGAGCGCTGCTTAAAGAACCGCGCGAATTTCAGCCACTTATCGATACGTACTCCGTCCATCGGCTCATTTGTACCCATACCCGTCCTCGAAATCAGCTTCGTCGATCTCAATCTCGAACTCGTTATCGGGTTTGGGCTCGTCCTTGACAGTGTTCTTAGAAAATCCCGCTGTCAGGTGGCATCCGATGACCTGGACATCCACCGGGTATATCCCTTCCTGGTCGGAGCGCTTGATTTTCAGGAGGAGCACCGCGACACGGGATTCGAACGGACTCAGCAGGTATCCGGGCACGGTGACACGAACCGCTTGGGCGTTCTTTTCCTTGTAGATAATTTTATCCCCGACGGAGTTATACACATGAAACTCGATTGCGTTAATGTAGGTATAGCCGAGCGCGCTTTTACTCTGCGTCACCAGCACCTGGTAATCGACATTCGCGTTAGCGGTCTGCACCGGGAAAATGCGGAGATGGGATTCGTACTGGACGATTTTATACTTGGTGAGATTTTTCTCGATGTCATTCTTGTAAAGTTTCCATATCTCGCCGAGGGATACCGACTGGCCCTTGGAGAAGGTGGTCTCCCAGACGACCTTATCGTCGACAAGGTTCTGGATATAGAAACGGAACACCGTGTTCTGCATCCCGTCGATATCGGCGGTCAGGTAGGTGAAATAGGCGAAATTCCCGTCCTTCGACCATCCCATCGGATAGACCAGCGGCGCGAGGTAATACGCGTCCTTTCCCTCTTTCGCGGCGAACGGTATCTCGAGCGCGGACGGGATATAGTACTTCTCGTCCTGCGCGGATAACCGGATCGCCCCCGCGAGTATAATCGTTAAAATGATTGTCGTGTTTTTCATATGATTCTCCCCTTAGTATCTTAGAATTTTGATACCCTTTTGTTCGAGAAGGCTGATAATCCCCTTCTCGCCGACATAATGCGCCGCCCCGACAATAACGAAATAGGTTCCGCCGCCGCGCAGGAATTGCATTATTTTTTCCGTCATAGTTATATTTCGGTCATCGATGAGCGATTTATTGAATTCCTTCTCCCAATTATCTTTCGGGTACAAAACAAATTTCTCGAAATCCTCGATATTGCCCGTTTTCCACAGGTTCAATAATACAGCAAACTGGTTTTTCATTGTTTCGGGAGGCTGCATCTGGCTCGCGAGAAAATGGATTTGATTGGTGAGATTCATCCTCGAGAAAAGTTTGATCTGAAACTCGGCGGTTTCCAGTTCGAGTACGGGTTTGGTTTCCCCGATTCGGTTGAGGAAATAGGTCTCTATCCCCGATGCGGCCTGCGCCCCGGAGTTCTGCATATTGATGCCGGACAGGGTGAACCCGACGAGCCACGGCTTCATCCGGTCGAGCACCTGCATGGAGAGTTTTTTATCCTGGGTGTATGCGCCCAGCGATTGGTACAATGCCGGGGGGATGTTATTCGAAAGGCTGTCCTTCCCGAAATACATTCCCTCCTTCATAATGAGGACATTGATAGCGGTCTGGGATTTATACGGGTCAAGCTCCAAGACGAGGTAATCCGAGTTGCTGAACGCGTTCTCGATAACCGGGTCGAGCGGGTAGATCGATTCGTCCGCCGCGTGCACCGACCCCATCAGATATACCGTATTGCTGACGCCCACCGCTTTCCAGAAAAAGAGCCGCCCCTTATCGGCGGGTTTGACAACCCCCTGTCCGCACGACGAGGCCAGCAGCGCGAAAAAGACGATCCATAACGCGGAAACTAAACCCTTACGAAACATGCCACTCATTCTCCTGTAGAAATTTCGTTCAATGCGTTTCACCCTAACGGGCTTTCCCCTTGGGATTATTGGAAAAATAATTCCAGAAACAGGTGCTTAACAGTTTATTATTCGTCTGGATGCGGATTACCGAGCCGGTGAGCTTTTCCTTGAGGCGGTAATATCCCGGCTTGCCCTCGGGCTGTTCGAGCTCGTACTCCATCTTATTCTCGAAGGTGCGCCAAAGGAGCTCGGTGACGTCCGGCAGTTTATCGGTAACCATCGCGCCGACCGCGACTCCGGTTTCGAAGTCGATGAGACGGCTCAAGGGATGCACGTCCTTATAAAAGTTTTTGCGCTGAATGGTGTCGCAGTAGAAAATCACGGGCTTGCCGAGCGTGAGCGCCATCGCGGCCTCGGCGTCTTTCCCGAAGCTCTCCTTCTCGCCCGCGATATACACGAGCACCTTCGAGCTCCGCACCATCAGGCACTCGATCAGCCCCTTGTCCTCGTGACCCTCGGCGGCGCTCAGGGTGGGGTCGAAATAGCGGAGGTTCAGGTCCTGCAAGCGCCGGTCGCCGAAGATAACCTCGCATGCGTCGGCGACATTCCTGAAGTCCTGCCGCGTCCGCATACTGGTGGACATGTATACGTCGAGGTCGTTCACCATCGACAGGAAGTACTCGGTATTCTTGAGCGCGGAACGGCGCGCCTCGATAAACTTATCGGCGATCCGCCCGTAACGTTTCTCCAGGTCGGACTCGGAGGTGATCGTCTCCTCGAGGATATCGTCCGCCGAGAAAAGGAGCATCTGCATATTATTTTTATGACGGTTATCCGCGCCGCTTTTGTCGAATAATTCCTTGACGCGGATATTTTTGACTCCGCTACGGACGCTCTCGCGGTATCCCTCCAAGAGGAACTCCTTGAGCTCGCTTCGGGACTCAGGCATATCCCCGTAGGTCTTGCACGCCATCTCGGATATGAGGTAGCGGTCTTCCTTGGATATTTTGTTCACCCGTAAGCCCTTGCCGCGCCCCTTGATGTCGGCGGTCGGGTAGCTTCGCGTCTCGAAGAACTCCGTCAGTTCGCGAAGGTTCATCTTGGACAACGTCAGGAACGCCGACACGATATTCCCGAAATAGAGGAGCGCGTCGGTATAAATCCGTTCCAGCCCCCACCTGAGATGCGGGAGGGATATGATCGCGGCCTGTTTGTCGTAGGATGGGTCGAAATCCCGCAATCCGCGGAGATCGTAGGGATGCCGGGGGACGGAGAGCCAGTAGTACCGGAAGAACCCGTCGGACACCCCCGACGCGAGCGACAGAAGGAGGAGCTGGTCGAGCTGTACCTTGCTGAGCGGGTGTTCGCCGATCCGGCCGAGCCGTTCGAACACGTCGGGATGCCCCTCCGCCGACAGCCATCCGAGGAACCCCTCGACGGGGTGGCATAGTTCCTTGAAAAAGCCGACGATTTCGTCACGGTTCGCCACGCGCGTCTCCTGAATGATTTGTTGATAGGGAGGGTTAATGATAATGAATTGAAAAACCGCCCTATCGCCGCTTCCTTAAAATGCGATGGGAAGCGACCATAAATCATAACCCATAAACGAAAAAAGGTCAACTGGAAACCGGAATGGGGCAATGACGACGCGGACTGTCACCGCGAGCCGTGAGGCGAAGCGGTCTGATAGATATAGGATGATGGAACAAATTGCGATGATTATGCCTCGACAGCGCTCGGCATGACGCTTCGTGTAAAGAAAGGGACTGTCACCGCGAGCCGGGAAGCGTAACGGTCTGTTTGATATTTGATGATGGAACAAATTGCGATGATTATGCCTCGACAGCGCTCGGCATGACGCCTTGCAATGACAATAGGGAAAGGGGGAATTAGAACGATTATTTGACAGAGTGACCGGATAGATATACAATGGCGTAATAGGGATTCGGAGGGAAGGAAATGGAAAAAAAAGTAGTAGAAGAATTTATTGTTAATACTTGGGAAGAATTAATGGAAGCTTTACAAAAATTGGATGACGGATATATTTTTAGAGGTCAGAATGGAGGAATTGATTTGCAATCAAAACTTGAAAGAATTCTACAACCACACAAGAAAGACCTTTGCATTCCAAATCTTGAAACTGAGATAATTAGAGAATTCAGGAGAAAATATAAAGACTATGATTCAGAATATGTTGATAAGGATACTTTGTATGCTATCTCAGTAATTCGTCATTTTGAAGGTCCTACAAGACTTATTGATTTTTCTTACTCAAAATATATTGCAGTTTTTTATGCTATTTTTGAAGCTCCAATTTCTAACTGTGAAGAAAAATGCTGTAAAAGCAAATCAAAAAAGAATGAAGTGTTTCTGTGGCTCATGAATGTAAAATGGTGTTTAAATAAAGTATCCAATATCTTTGGAAAAGAATATATTAAAAAAAGAAATACTACTAGAACGGAGAATGTATTTTTAGAAATGTATATGTCAGATAAACCAAAACAATTTGTTTTTATTGAAAATCCATTCAAAATCAATGAGAGACTCGATGTTCAGCAAGGAATACTACTATGTCCTGGGGATACTTCAACCACATTTATGAATAATCTTCAAAATATGCCAGACTGGGAACAAAACAATAAAAAAATAGTAATTGGCTTTAATGAGAATGAAAGAATAAAAGCATTAAAAAAACTGCATCAAATGAATATTAACAGGAAAACTCTGTTTCCCGGAAAAGATGGGTTTATTAAAGATTTAAACGAAGATGTTTTAAGAAAAAATCTTTAATTCTTCGTGCAGTTACAATAGCACATACATTCATAGAGTAGGACTGAATCTAACTTGGTTTTCCTCGACGTTCCCCTTTATACAGTGGACAAACGCTCGAGATGACTACTTTAAAACTCCTTCAGCTTCGAGAGGACGAAATCCCTGACCGCGGGGTCGATATCCGCGGAACGGGCGTCGAACTCCGGGACAATCCGCTCCTTCGGGAAGACGCCGTCCGCGACGAGGATGGGGGAACGGCGCTCGGTGGCGCTGTAACGCCCGGTGTCGATCGCGTTATGGGAGAATCCCTCGCCGGGCTTCCATGTCAGCGCGCGGTCGGTGCGAAGCCCGCCGGTGTCGCTCTTCCCGTAGCAGAGCTGGAATCCCCACGGCGCGGGGCTATTTTTATCCGCGTACCACACGAACAGGTCGAATATATCGTCGTTGAACCATCGGCGAAATCCCTCGCCGGGAATCTGGCGGGTATCTTTGATTTCCTTCATCGGCGGAACCTCCGCATGGAGCGTTAGTAGTCCGTCAGCTTCTTATGGACGAATTTTTTGATATGTTTGTCGATATCGTGGGAGCGTTCGTCGAATTCGCGCAGGATAGCCGTTTTCGGGAAAAGCCCGTCGGCGACCAGTACGGGAGTACGGTTCGCGGAGGCTGCGGTTTCCCCGGTGTCGACACCGTCATGCGAGAACCCGCGTCCTTCTTTCCATGTCAGCGCGTGGTCGGTCTCGACTTTCCCGTAGCAAAGCTGGAATCCGACAGGGTCGTGGTCGTGTTCCTTGTCGTACCAGACGTACAGGTCGAAATAATCGTCCGTGAACCAGCGGCGGTGGCCTTCGCCGGGAATCTGGCGGACATGTTTCATTTCCTTCATCATACTTCACCCCGGATGTTTGCTTGAAAAGATTATAGCACGGGAATAACAGATGTCAAATTTTAAGTAGAGAGAGGCGTTTCTCTATCCATGCGTCGAACGGTTTATCCCCCTCGCGCTCGTAGTACCCGAACGGCGACATGAAGAGGGAAAGCGCCCCGGAAGAATCGGGCGAGGGGATATCGATGTTTTTTTTACGGTGATAGTGCCCGCAGAAGGAATGGGAAATCTTCGGGTTCGAGAGGATATATTCCCCGAAGCGCGCGGAACCGTAGAACGCGGAGAAGTAGTCCCATCCCGGCCTCCCGATATAGTCGACCGCCTCGCGGAACGGGAGATGATGGAACACCGGGATAATCCGGTCAGCCTTCGCCGCCGATTTTTCGCAGTCGGCGATAAAACGTTCCAGAAGCATATCCGTCAGTTCATCGTCGGAAAGAACCCCGCCGCCGCCGTTGAAACGGACGCGGAGTTTATCCATCCACGTGAGAAGGTGATACCGCTTCTTCGCGTAATCCTCGTCGGTAAACGGGACCAGATGGGTGCGCAGCGACAGGTCGTACCACCCCATGCTCCCGCAAAATACCGTGCCGCCGTAGGGGTAGGGCTCCATCCATAACGGGTGCACCCCGTGCTCCTCGCAGAGTTTCGGGAGCAGGTCGAAATATTTCCGGTCGCTCGTCATCCCGTCCTCAGCCCATATATCGTGGTTACCGGGGACGTACAGTTTGACGCACGGGATATCGCTGAAAAGCTCGAACGCCCGCCGGATATCGGCTATACCCGATGAAATATCTCCCGCGAGGATAAAGATATCGGGAGTCATTTCCGCCAGACGGGCGAGGATAGCGTTAACAAGGCCGGAGTTTTCAGCGGAGCTGTTGATATGGATATCGGACGTATATGCTACGGTCACTGTTTACCATGCCCTTACATAGAAATACATACTATTATAATATAAATATTAATAATAAAAAATTCAAGCCCCCGGGGAAAATATTTAAACGATCACTGTGGTTTGACAAACGCATCGGAATATGTAATACTGACAGGGTATACAGTACGCGGACTAATTCGTAAGGGGAGGAATGATGAAAATAGGGATATTCGTATTCTCCGGGACGGGCAATACCCGGATTGGGGCGGATTTTCTCGCGGAGAGTCTCCGAAAGAGCGGGGCTGACGCTGAGGTTGTTAATATAGAAGACTTCACTAAAAGTGAGGCTATCCCCGACTTATCGAAGTACGACCTGATCGGTATCGGGTATGCCGTGCATGCCTTCGACGCGCCGTGGCCGGCGTACGATTTTATTAGTTCGCTCCCGGAGTCTCCCGGTAAACAGTGCTTCCTATTCAAGAGCGCGGGGGATTTCTTCTGGAACGGCGGCTCGAGCTCGAAAGCCCGCCGCATCCTTATGAAAAAGGGCTTCGACGTATTCCACGAGACCTTGTTCGTGATGCCCGCGAATGTCTTTATGCGGTATCCCGACCCGGTCATCAGGAACCTTTACACCCTAGCGAAAAAGACCGCAGAAAAATCCGCCGGGGAGATTTTATCCGGGGTACGCTCGCTTGCCAAGAATGGGATTATCAACCGTATCTTCACCCGCCTATTCAGTAACGGAGAGTCGTTCGGGGTAAAGCTGATGGGGCGGCGGATGCGGGTGTCGGCGGATTGTAATAGGTGCGGGCTATGCTGGCGGGAATGCCCCACCGGGAATATCACCGAGGGGGAGACTCGCCCCGTGTTCGGGAAAAAGTGCAGCCTTTGCATGCGCTGTATCCATCGATGCCCGAAGTACGCGATCACCCCGTGGCTGAAATTTTTCAGGCTGAAAGAACCGTACAATATAAAGAAAATCGTCGCCGATAAAACTATCCCCGATAACGCGCTGAAAAGTATCGATAAAGGTTTTTTTAAGCGTTACCGCAGATACTTCGAGAAAAAAGGGCTGCTGTAGGGCAGTGTAAATCTACCGGATGTCGAATCGATGGGGTGGCAGTTCGACTTCGCTCACTGCCCGGTTTCTCGCCCCCTCTGCGAGAGGGCAAGCGGATTCCACGGATTAATCGGATTCGCGCGGATGATAACCGGGAAGAAAGTATCCGCGAATTAACACGAATATCCTGTGTTAATACTTTCCATTCGTGAGTATTGGTGTGTATTCGTGGATAGTTTTCCCGGCTGTTTTTCCCGGCGTCTCGATACACCCAACCTTCGGTTGGGATACTCGACGAGCGTAGCCGCCCGGAGGCCGGGTATTCCCGTGTTCCGCGCGGGATGTATCGAGGCCGGGCAATAACTTTCCCCGCATAACCCTCAACCCATTCCCGATTATGCCGATATAGAAAATGAGAACTCACAGACGGAGAAAATTATGGTTTTCGGAGTGGACAGCGATTTCGGGAAAAAGATGAAGCTGATCGAGATGGCGCTCGACGCGAACACGATCCGCCGCGAGGTGATCGCCGACAATATCGCGAACGTTAACGTCCCGTTCTTCAAACGTTCGGAGGTATCGTTCGAGTCCCAGTTGACCCGCGCGCTCGAGTCGGAGCAGAAGGACGAGTTCCCGACCCTGATGACCGACCAACGGCATATGTCGTTCAACCAGTATATCGATTACCAGACCGTGACGCCCAGGATAACGGTCGAGTACGACAGCAATTACCGCAACGATAAGAATAATGTGGATATCGATAAGGAGATGATCGACTCGACGAAAAACTCGATGCAGTACAATGCCTTGATGGAAATGTATTCGCGTAACCTGAAGATCGTCGATTTCGTGATAAGATAAGTCATCCTTCGGCAAGCTCAGGATGACATCCGGCAAGCTCAGGATGACGAAGGATAATATGATTTGGTCATGGCGAGCCAGTCGACCCATGCGAAGGTAATGGAAATAGGAGTAACAAATGGGAACATTCTCGGTACTGAATATAGCGGGGAGCGGACTGACCGCACAGAGACTCCAGATCGACGTCATATCGAACAATATCGCTAACGCGAACTCGGTACGCACTACCGACGGCGGGCCTTACCAGAGGCAAGTCGTTATCATGTCGCCGATAGACAATTCACTGACGTTCAAATCGCACCTCCTTCCCGACGCGCTGAAAAAAGGGATAGGGCAGGGCGTAAAGGTGACGGAGATCAAAAAGGACGAGAAGCCTCCGAGAATGGTGTACGATCCGACTCATCCCGACGCCGTACAGTCGGGGAAATGGAAGGGGTATGTGATGTACCCCAACGTCAACATCGTCGAGGAAATGGTCAATATGATATCGGCGAACCGCGCCTACGAAGCGAACGTGAATTTGGTGAACTCCGCGCGCCAGATGTTTGAAAAAGCATTGACTCTCGGAAGATAACAGTGAAAAAATATTTAAAAAAAACCTTGCGTAATATTTTGAATGTGTTAAAATAGTAGTAGTTTAAATTCTACTACGTTCGGAGGGGAACGTGGAAATATATTCCAAACAGCAGGTAATCGGCGACCAGATCGGTCTCGGAACCAGTCAGAAGATGCATATTAACGGGAAAGACAATCCGGTCAAGAGCGACGACCCGGTAAAACCGTTTGCCGAGGTTCTTTTTAACGCGGTGGATCAGGTCAATCAACTCCAGATCGAGTCCAATAATCTCGAAGAACAGTGGATTGTCGCGCCGGACGAGGTGGATATTCATCAGGTGATGATCGCCTCCGAAAAAGCGCGTCTGTCGGTCAGCTTTATGAAGACGATTGTCGAAAAAGCGATGAAGGCATACAACGATATAATGATGATTCGTTAAGTACATACAGTTCAGTTTTTGGTATATTCTTTGGGAGGGGAGTATGCCGGTAGAAAGGGGCGGTTTTACCGCAACGAAATCCGTATTCCATTTTCACCGTACGATACGGGGGATAGGCTTGCCTGTTTCCCGTCCGCGTAGTCTGCAATCCGCCGGAATAGAGTATTCCCTCCTGTATAATATTCAAAAGCAACACGAAGAAATAAGGCCGCCCTACTATAACAGCGGGGCAGTCATACTTTTCTGATGGTAATATGTTTCCGGGGAGGGAAATATGCCGAATTTCGGTGAGATTATCGCGAGGATCCAGGAATTCTTAAAAAAACTCAATACGACGCAGAAACTGATCGTCGTCGGCGCGATCGCCGGTGTAATTCTGATCGTTGTTTTTCTCGGAAGTTTTTCCACACAAAAAACCTACAGTCTGCTTTATAAGTCGCCGCTTTCCCAGGAAGACTACGCCCGGGTAACTAAAAAACTCGGCGAATTAGGCGTCAAGTTCGAGACAAAGGACGACCAGTATATCCTCGTAAAGGATGACCAGACCGGGAGTTATCTCAGGATGAAGCTCGGACAGGAAGGGATTATCCCGACCGGTATCGTGGGATGGGAGCTCTTCGACGTGCAAAAGTTCAATGTCACCGACTTCGAGCGGGATATCAATAAACAGCGCGCGCTGATCGGGGAAATCACCAAGCACCTGAAAATGCTCGACGATATCGACGACGCCAGTATCCAGATATCGTTCCCCGAGGAAAAATTCTACTCCCAGTATCAGGCTCCGACTACTGCGTCGGTGATCCTGACGCCCGCCCCTTATGTCGATCTGATGGCAGAAAAGAAGAAAATCAAGGGTATCGTCGAATTGGTCGCGAAGGGTATTCCCGGTCTCAAGCCGGAAAATGTGGTAGTGGTCGATAACAGGGGTAATGTTCTCTCCGACCTTCTGGTACCCAACGACCTTGACGATAATATGAAAATCGCGCGCGAGCAGCTCAAGATACTCGAACGCGAAAAGGCGAAACTGATCGCCGCCGTGCGTAATGTGCTCCTTCAGTCCCTCCCTGAAAAACGGTTCGCTGTCAGCGCGAATGTCGAATTCGACTGGACGAAAAAGACGATTTCCGGCGACTATGTGGTGCCGATCGTATTACAGGAAGACGACCCGAAAACACCTTATATAGAAGAAACAGTAAAGATCGCCGGGACGGAATTATCCAAAAAAGATACGAAGGAAGACTTCAAAGGCCCCGCGTATATTCCCGAGGGCGCGCCCGGTGTGGAGAACAGTGTTCCGCCGGGAATGAAGGACAAGATCGATAAATATACGCATTATACCAAAGATGAGAATATTGTCAATATGACCCATAGTAAGGAGAAAGTGGAGGAGCAGAAAGCCCCCTACGAGATAAAGAAGATTACCGTGGGCGTATCTATCGACGGGTTCTGGGAAATACTCCGCAACGATCAGGGTGAGGAAATTATCACCAACGGCGGAAGTATCGCGCGGGTATATCATCCGGTCGATAAGGACGAGTTGAAGAAGTACCAGAATATCATCGAGATGGAAGTGGGATTTGAGGCTGCCCGCGGCGATAAGGTCGTGGTGGAAAATATCCAGTTCGACCACTCGGAGGAATTCGAGAAGGACGACGCGAAAATCCGTCAGAAAATACAGTTGCGTAAAACTTTAATCGCTTCTATAATTGTATTGTTCTTCCTGTTTATCGGGACTCTGGTTTACCGCGCGGTTGCCCGTGAGATGGAACGCCGCCGCAGACTTCGCGAGGAAGAGCTCGCCCGCCAGCAGCAGGCGATGCGTGAAGCGGCTCTACGCGCCGCGGAGGAAGAGGCCGCGACAGTCGAACTTTCGATAGAAGAGAAGGCCCGTATGGAACTTCTGGAGAACGCTATCAATTTGTCCAGGGAACGGCCTGATGATGTCGCGCGTCTGATCCGCACATGGCTTGCGGAAGAATAAGAGAGGAGGTTAGGGATGTCTGACGATAAAGATAAAAAGAGTTCGGGTGGCGCACAGCACTCCGGCGGGCATGGCGGTAAAGCAGGGGCTAAAAAGAAGAAGCCGTTAACAGGGCGGGAAAAAGCCGCGGTATTCCTTGTTTCCGTCGGCCCGGAAGTTTCCGCCGATATATTCAAGCATCTCAAGGAGGACGAGGTCGAAGAACTCACATTCGAAATCGCCCGTATCGATAAAATCGATCCCGAGGACAGGGACACGGTGCTGATGGAGTTTCAGGAACTCATGATGGCGCAGGACTTTATAGTTACAGGCGGCGTCGATTATGCCCGCGAAGTCCTCGAACGCGCGCTGGGTACGCAGAAAGCGGTGGATATCATCAACCGTCTGACATCCTCCCTTCAGACGAAACCGTTCGACTTCATCCGCAGAACAGACCCCGCGCATCTCATCAACTTCATCCAGAACGAGCATCCGCAGACGATCGCGCTGATCCTGTCGTATCTCGATCCGCAGAAGTCCGCGCAGATTCTCTCGTCTCTGCCGCACGAAATACAGGCGGATGTCGCGAAACGTATCGCGACCATGGACCGCACCTCGCCGGAAATTCTCCGCGAAGTAGAACGTGTGCTCGAGCGTAAACTCTCCACTCTCGCGAGCGAAGACTTTACCTCAGCCGGCGGTATCGATGCCGTGGTCGCCATCCTGAACAACGCCGAGCGTTCCGCCGAACGCAATATCATCGAAGCTCTCGAAGAAGACGATCCCGATCTCGCGGAAGAAATCAAGAAGAAAATGTTCGTATTCGAAGATATCATTACTCTCGACGACCGTTCCATCCAGCGCGTACTGCGTCATGTGGATATGGGCGATCTCGCGAAGGCGCTGAAGGCGGTCGATCCCGAAGTGCAGGATAAAATATTCAGGAACATGTCGAAGCGCGCCGCGCAGATGCTCCGTGAAGATATGGAATACATGGGCCCGATCCGTTTGAAGGATGTGGAAGAAGCCCAGCAGAAAATCGTTAATATTATCCGCAAACTCGAAGAACAGGGCGAAATCGTTCTTTCCAGAGGCGCGGAAGACGAGATTATCGTTTAGCGGAAGTTGGAAAATATTTAAATTTTCACCTTCTTTCCTGCCGATAATGATATGAGGTGACGTATAATGCCAGAGCCGGCAAAGAGACATGCTAAAATTCTAAGAAGCGGCGAATATTCGCTGGATCCGCATAAGTTTGTTATCCAGACTCCAAAAATCTTTAAAAGGACGAAGGAGCAGGAGATAGACGAATCGACCCAGCGTATTGACGAATTGCGCACGGAAATAGCCGATCTCGAGAAACAGATAAACGAGAAGAATGAGAAAGCCGATCACGACGCTGAAGAAATCCTTTTAAAGGCGGAACAGGAAGCCGAGAGGATTGTCGATAACGCGGAGAAGAATGCGTTCGAACGCGTGCAGAAATCGCTCGACGATAAAGAAAACGTCATACTCGAGAAGAACAGCGAGTCCGATCAGATCCTTGAGGTAGCGAAAACCGACGCGCAGAAGATTGTCGACGGATCGCATACCGAAGCCGAGGGTATCCGCGAGGAAGCCCGGAAACAGGGCTTCGAACGCGGGATGGAGGAGGGATTTCAGGAAGCGAAGCTCGACGTCCAGCATATGGTCGAACGCCTGCATTCCATTGTCGCCGCGACCCTCGAAGAACGTGAAAATATCCTCATTCACAGCGAACGGCAGGTTCTCAATCTGGTTATCACGATGGTCGAAAAAGTGGTCAAGCGTCTGACCGCCGAAGAGAAGGAAGTGGTCATCAATAATGTCAAAGAGGCGCTTCAACTTATACGCGGCTCGATGCGTGTTTATATCCATGTCAATCCCGAGGATTACCACTATACTATCCGCCATAAGGAAGAGTTTATCTCGATGATCGAGGGGAAACCCGAAGTGAAATTCTTCGAGAATCCCAAAGTCGACCGCGGGGGAGTTTATATCGAAACCGATACCGGAGAGGTAGACGCGACAATCGCATCGCAGCTGAACGATATTATCGATAAGATTAAATTCTATATGCCGATACAAGTCACATCCGATATAACCAAAAAAAAAATAACACAGTCCCCTCAACCTCAGACGTTTGAGGACGAACTGAACAAGATGGAAGCGGTCGACAGCAAAGCGGCGGAAAGCGCCGCGGCTATCCCTAATTTCAGGAGGGATTCGCAGGGCAATCCCTCGTCGATAACCCAATTCGGCAGTGTGCCGAAGGAGCCGCCAGCGGCCGCCCCGGTTGCGCAGCCCGCGCCTCCAGCGCCGCAACCAACTGTCCAGTCGGCGCCGATACAGACACCTCCGCCTGCACAGCAACCGAAGCCTATAGAGCAGACACCGGTACAGTCGCCTCAGCCTGTGCAGCAAGCGCCCGCGCCGCAGCCGAAGCCGACGCCTCAACCCGCGCCGGTGAAAAAATCGCCCGAGCAGATCGAGGAAGAGCGGAAACGCCGGATCGCGGCGGATGCGTTAAAGCCGGTAGATAATGCGCAGTTGAACACGGGGGACGTTCCCGATTTTGTCGGGAGCCCGCCTGAAGTGAAAATGCCGTTACCGAAGCAGGAACCGCCTCAGCCGAAAGCCGAACCTAAAACCGGGGACGCACCTGTGAAAGAAGCGCAGGTAGTCGAGGCTCCGTTATCCGACGACTTTTTAAACTCCATCGATGATATAGAAATTCCCGATATCGATATATCGAATCTTCAAGACGACGACGGCGGAGAGAACGATCTAAGCGAGACTAAAGCTCAAGTCGAGAGCGGTTAGGGCTCGCCGGGAGGGGAAAATGATCGAATTATTTGAAAAATACCAGAATGCCGCCGACCGTGTAGTACCTATTAAAACAATCGGTCACGTATCCAACCTCGTAGGTATATCCATAGAATCCATCGGCCCGTTTTCATCGGTAGGCGACCTGTGCGTCATCGATAACGAGAACGGCGACCCTGTACGCGCCGAAGTGGTGGGCTTCAAGAATAAGAGCACGCTTGTGATGCCGCTCGGGGAAGTCCGTGGTATCGCGCCGGGGGTGAAGATCACCAATCTCGGGCGAAAGATGGAGGTAGCGGTCGGGCCGGAACTCCTCGGCCGGATGATCGGCGGGGACGGACTCCCTATCGACGGGCTAGGCCATATCAAAACAAAAGAGAAACGTCCCGTGGACGGCCCCGCGCCGTCGGCATATACCCGTAAACGTATCGCTGAACCGATCGCGACCGGTATCCGCGCCGTCGACGGACTGATGACGGTGGGCAAAGGCCAGCGGATGGGGATATTCTCCGGCAGCGGCGTCGGGAAATCGACCCTGCTGGGGATGATCGCCCGGAACACCAGCGCCGATATCAATGTGATCGCGCTGATCGGCGAACGCGGGCGAGAAGTCCGCGACTTTATCGAACGCGACCTCGGCGAAGAGGGGCTTAAACGCTCGGTGGTGGTGGTGGTGACATCGAACGAACCCCCGCTCCTACGTATCCGCGGCGCGTATGTGGCGACCGCTATCGCGGAGTACTTCCGCGATCAGGGCAAGGACGTGATGTTCCTGATGGACTCGGTCACCCGTTTCGCGATGGCCCAGCGCGAGGTCGGCCTCGCGGTCGGCGAACCCCCCGCGACGAAGGGATATCCCCCCAGCGTATTCTCCAACCTCCCGCGCCTCCTCGAACGCACCGGTACGTCGGACAAAGGCTCGATCACCGCGTTCTACTCCGTGCTGGTCGAGGGTGACGATATGAACGAACCGATCTCAGACGCGGTACGCGGTATCCTCGACGGGCATCTCATGCTCGCGCGCAATCTCGCGCATAAGAACCATTACCCCGCGATCGACGTGCTCGGCAGTATCAGCCGTCTGATGACCGAAATTGTCAACGACGAGCATAAAAGTCTCGCCAATAAAATGAAGGAAGCGATGGCGAACTACCGTGAGGCGGAAGACCTCATCAATATCGGGGCATACGTGCAGGGGAGCAACGCGAAGATCGATTTCGCGATATCGAAGATCGAGAAGATCGAGAGCTACCTCCGGCAGGGCGTGTTCGAAAAGTCGGATTACCAGTTGTCGTTCGACGCGCTGAAGGCGATCTTCGAGGAGAAGAAGCCCCGTTACGCCGGGATGGGGATGAGGTAGGGAAAGTATTCAGATTTTACCTATCATCAGTAATATAAATTTGAAAGAATTCTTTTCATGGGTTAAACTGTTTATGAAGGTTAAAATGAGGAATAATATGAAAGTTGAAACTATGATAAAAAAAGAAATCGAGGACCTGCCGGAAGAAATACAAACGGAAATATTGGATTATGTCATGTACCTGAAGCAAAAAAAAGTATCTGAAAAGCAGGAAACCGCCTTACTGTCCGAAAACATACTGAAACGCGATTGGCTTCTTCCGGAGGAAGACGAAGCATGGAAAGATTTATAAGCGGCGATGTGGTGATAGTCCCGTTTCCTTTTTCGGATTTATCGTTCGTAAAACGTCGCCCCGCCCTGGTATTAAAATCTTTGAACGGCGACGATTATATTCTATGTCAAATTACCAGTAAAACCTCTGACGACCGCTATTCTATTAATTGTAAGGAATCCGATTTCAAGGCAGGTGGATTGAAGAAACCGAGTAATATCAGAATAAACCATTTATTTACTGCTGAAAAGTCTCTCATTCTCTATAAAGCAGGCAGTCTTAAAAAGGAATTTATAAATAATATTATCAATAGCGTGATTCGACTTTTTCAGGAAGAAATATAAAAGATAATGGGATGCGCTTCACCGGGCTGGGAATGAGGTAGATTTGTATAAAGTGAAGGATACAAAATGAATTATTTGCAAAATCTTTTAATCCCAGATTTTTCACTTTTTCGCTATCCATCATATGAAATAATGATAAAATATATGATTGATAAGTATTCAAATCTTATAAAAAACACCGAAGAAGGCAATATAATTTTAAAAACACTGGAAAAGGAAGAGAGAGTAAAAATTCTGATTGGGAAAAAAAATAATGGTGCGTGCATAAATGAATTTAATGTTAATTCTTTAGCAATGTGGTATTTATGGTGTAAAGATAATTATGGCCAACAAAAATCCAAAAAATTTCTTGAAGACTACCTTGAATCAGATGAAATAGATGTGTATCTAATATTGTGGGTTATTGGAATATTAATAAATAAACCAATTAGTTTGAAAGATGAATATTTAATTTTATCAGTAAAAGATATAATAAAATTATTATTATATGATAAAGTATATCAAATAGAAAATGAACAGATTGAAAGCCTAAATAGTATTGTGAACTGTGGTATAGTGAAAAAATTTAAAATAAAAAAAATATTATCGGATATTGAATTACCGGGGGTAATAAATACAAATATTCCTATACGTCAACATGAAATTGTAACCATACTTAATTCAATTCGCGGTGTTTCATGTATACCTTATATTTCTATCCCTTATATTAAGTTAACAACCTTTCCGGGCATTTTTAGTGGAACAATTTGCAATCAAAGTTTTCATGATGTTATTGGACGTAGTAATACTTTAATAAACAGCGATCAAATATCAAGTATTAATGAGATGATAGATGCTTTTGATAAACTGAATCCAAATGAAAAAACACGATTTCAGAATATACTTAACAGATTAGCAAGATCAAAAAGACAAGAAAAAATAGATGATAAAATTCTTGATTTAGGAATTGCTTTAGAAATGATGCTACTTAATGATAATGAACAGAATACACAATTAGCTTTATCTTTTAGACTAAGAGGGGCGTGGTTGTTGTCAAAATTAGACATAGCTAGAAAAGAAAGCTATAACATATTAAAAAAAATATATGAATACAGATGCCAGGTTGCACATAATGGAATTTTATGCAAAGGGAAGATTGAAGAAATTAAAAAGGTGAAAGAAAATTTCCCACACTATCAAGCGATTGCAGAATTAATTTGCCGGTATTTAATAAAAAATAATATAACAAATTGGAATGACGTGATTTTGGATGTATAAAATACATAGGTTTCACTATCCTTCTCTTCACTTAAACTATCTCTATCCCGCTTATTGCAATTTCCACACGGTGATCGTATTAGTCGGGCCGAAGGATTGGGCTACAGCGACATACAATGTCCCGTCCGGGGCGCATGCCATCTTATAATTCTCTATGGCTGAAGAAGAAGCAAGTTGTGTTCGAACTGTCGCGATACTCCCGTCGGGGGCAAGACGCATGACAGAAACATTAGTGACTCCCGACACAACGGCGGCCGCGAATGTATAAAAATAGTACGGCGAGGATTTTGTGGCCGCGCAGGATTGGTTATGGTTCGGGACAAACCCGTTTTCCAGAAATACTCTCGATAAGAATAATGTTATCTGCGGATTGGTAACCGGGCGAACATCAAAATAAAATTTCATGGTACCCGAGGGATTATTATAGATAGTGTAGATATTATTCGCGCCGTCGATTGCAAAAGAGCTATCGAACATATTATTTTCGCCGGTATATGCAGCGAGGATATTTGTTCCGGAAAGCTTAATAAACCTGCTTCCCCCGGGACTGTTCACCATCAGGAACATCGAATCATCGGACGCGGATTGCAGGCTGATCATACTTAATGCATTCGAGAACGGAATGTTTACCGCGCCGGCGTTGGTATCCGCAATACATGCGTTGTAGGGATACCCTCCGGTAATATAATACGCGCCGTATAATTTTCCCGACGGGGTGACCGCAAAATCTAAATTATCCGGGTAACCGAACACCATTGTACCCGCTGTTTGAGCCTGTATACTGCTGAACTTGTAGTAAACCGCCGGACTACCGCTGATATATGCGGCGACATACGGAATTACCCCGTTAAACTTGAGAACGGGATAATACAACATATTCGGGACTTTGTTTGTGCTTACCAATTCCCAGATCGGCGAAGTATTGAGGAAGTGGTAAAGTTCTATGGTATTGTCGGGTCTCTGGAAAACGATGGATGGGACACCGTTAGCATCGACATTGATGGAAAACTGGATAGACCCGCCCCCATATATGTTGCTGAACGACTGGCCGACCTGCTCTATATTGTATGTCGCACCCAATTGAAGGAGACTATTCTGCGCGGCGGGGGCGAAGAAGTGAAAGAGCTGGCATGCCCCCAATAGGAAAATCGATAATGATAAAAACAGTAACTTTTTCATGCTATCCCCTTAAACCCCGAATACGTCTTAATCATATTAACAATAGGTACGGATAATATCAAGAAATAGTAATATAGGTTTATATTGCGGATTGCAGGATCGAAGGAGGATGGCCGATATTATAAATCCTTTACCATGAAATATCCCGTATGTCCGGGCGGCACGTCGTTCAGCTCTGAGTGCACGCGGTATCCCATCCGCCGGTAAAATCCCGGCGCCTGAAAATCGTGCGTGTTTACAAACGCGTGAATACAGCCGCGTTCGACCGCCTCGGCCTCCGCCATACCGATAATCTTACCGCCGATACCCCGCCCGCGGTATTTCTCGTTGAGCCAGAAAAATTTGATACCCATCCAGCCGTAGGACGTCCATCCCGTCATCCCGCCGATAATCGTTTCCCCCTCGCGGCATACGACCGTGAGCTTGGTCTCGCTGTCCTCGCCGGCATCCGCCGCAAGGAATCCGGTCAACCCGTCCTCGATCAGTTTTTCCGTTACGGGGTCCGGGTCTTCCTGCAGCTCGAATTCTACGCCGGTAACATCGCGTAACGGGGGTAAATTTTCCTGAGTGAGGGCTTTTTCCATATAGAAACTAATACCGCCGATCGGGAAATCCTCCAGCTCGAACTTGATCGAGTAACCCTGTTCCATATAGAACATGAGCGCGGAGGGGATATCGGTCTCGAAACGGGAGTACAGGCATTCGCGTTCGATCGCCTTCGCCTCGGCAAGCCGGAGCGCCGCGCCGCCGATCCCCAGTCTGCGGTAATCGTCGTGCAGCCAGAATCGCCGGATATACATATTATGCCAGTATGTTCCGCCGAGGATTCCGCCGATAATCTCGCCGTCTTTCCGGCATACGACGTTCAGCACACGGTGGTTCTCGTCCTCGACAGAAAGGGAATTATAGTCTTTCAGGCCGCGCTCGATAGTATCGCAGACTTCTTTCGACGGATTATCGGTAAGCTCGAAGCTGATGTCCTTTAGAAAATCCCCGCTCATCGGCCGATTTCCTTACCGAACAAAATATACTCCAGATCGAAGCCGATCTTCTTATAAAACCCCGAGGCTTTGATATTGCTCTTTTCCGTACCGACCTCTATTTCATCCATTCCACGTTTCCTCGCTTCCATAACCATGTTTTCGACCAACATCCTGCCGATGCCCTCGCCCCGGTACTCTTTTTTCACGACCAGTTCGTTGATAAGCGCGGTGCCGCCCTTATGGAGCAGGGTCTTGTAGAATACCGCGGAACATAGTCCCGCATAAGCTCCGTTCCGCTCGGCTATAATAGTATAATAGATTTCCGGGATTTCGAACATTTTACGCAGGGTGTTTTCTATATTAATTCTGGAACCGCCGGTGAGATTATGCATGATCTCCCCCAGTTCGGATAAGAGCTTGGAAATCGCGGGGATATCGCCAACGACAGCAGGCCGGATTTTTACTTCCATCGTCATACCCTCACTGCGATGAGAAAGATGCGGTTAAAAACGAGACGGGTATTTCCGTCTGCTCCCGCCTGTTCGACTAACGATTGCCGGACAATTCGCCGGAACTCCTCCGCGTAGAAATCCTCGTAACCGCCCTCGTAGTAGTCGCGGTTGAGGTATCCCGCTATCGCGCCCGACGCAAAGATATCATACGCTTGTTCCGGCGTGTGGGACGACTCGATTGACTGGATTTCGGCGAACTCCACCCGAAAGCCCTGCCCGGTAAAGATATTCGCGTACTCTTGAGCGGTGTCGCGGTAGTACCATGGGTTCGCCCATCTTGTGAAAATTTCCCCGATCGCGGGATTGTTTTTGACACGGCGTACCGCGTCGATAAACTGCGGACAGTATGCGTGCATCGCGGGAGCCTGTATCCCGGCGCGACCGCCCGGTTTGAGCGCTCGGCGCATATTCTCCGCCCCTTTCGACGGGTCGCGGAACCATTGGAACGTCGAATTGCAGAAAATAACGTCGAACTCGTTTTCGAAGTCCATATCCTGCGCGTCCATCCTGATAAAGCGGATGCCGTCCGCGCCGTATTTTTCAACGCATTCGCGGATCATCCCCTCCGACGGGTCGATACCCGTAATGGGGGCTGAGGTAAGCGCGCGGATTTTTTTAGTGAGGTTGCCTGTGCCGCACCCGATATCGAGGACGGATTCCCCGTCACTAATCTTCAGAAGCGAGAACAGGATATCCGCCGCCGAACTCTGGACGACCGACGTCCCGCGGTAACGTTTCGCTATCTCGGTAAAATTCTCGTTGGACATATTTATCCCCAAATTAATTATTTTCCAGTGCCCTAGACTATTTCCCGTCGTGTCTAATCACTTTATGCCCGACCCTTTAAAGAAGGTATAGCAGAACACGCCGTCCGCTTCCGCGGAACGGTACAGGTCGGCGATCCCCTTATCAAATAAAACTGCGTCGATCAGTCCCGCGCGGATGGCGTTCTCACGCACCCCTTCGATCATCGCGGTAAACGTATTCTTCGTAAAGCCCTCGACCATCTCGGGGCGGCTCGAATCGGCGTATACCATCCTCGGGGATACAAGGCAATCATGGAAACCCGCGCGGGTGAGCAGGGGATAGAGCTCCCTGCCGATCAGCGCGTTCCCGCCGGAAGCGGCCTGCAGGGCGATCTGTGCGCCGATAGCCGCATCCGCCGCATCGCTGCGGGGATAGAAGTACGCGGAACCATGGTCTCCCTCGATCAGGGTGATACTCCCGCCGGGCTTCAGAACCCGTTTCAACGACTGCAACGCGGCGTCCGGGCCGGGGAGGTGCTCCAATACGAAACAGACTAAAATATGATCGAACATCGCGTCGGGGAAATCGAGGTTGAGGATATCCGCCCTTCGGAACTCGGCGTTATCGACACCGGCCGCGGCGGCATTCGCCTTAGCCTGCGCGAGGGAGGTTTCGGAAATATCTACCGATATGAAACGGGTGCGCGGGTTCTTCGGCGCGACTATGACAGTCTGCGCTCCGGTACCGCATCCCGCCTCAAGTACGAGCGAATGATCGGGGAATACCGTATCGTGATGGATGAGTTCCGAAAGGGTCTGCGCCTGATCGGAAAGCCTTTCCGCTTCTCTGCCGGAATATCCGTGGACGTAATCGGGCATAGACTACATACCCGCGGGGAGATAAATCCCCAGCTTTGAAAATCCCTCGCGCCCGGCGGGGGTGATCGTCATATCCTTATTTGCATCCGGCTGGGTCAGCCAGCCGATAGAGATGAATCCGTTCAGGAGCAATCCCCCGAGATGAGAACCGATATGGGGGTACATTTTACCGCCGTCGCGTTCCATGCACGCGTTGACGATCTTACGCGGGGATGTTTTCAGCGGGGTGAGGTCGATGCCGATCCTGACCAGTTCCTCCTCGCCGTGGGAGGTGAGCTCCGGCTTATCTCCGCCGATCAGAAAACCGTTACGGAATAGTGCGTTATATAAAGCCTCGCCGAGTACGCCTGAAAGATGGTCGTAACACATCCGCGCTACAGGACGCATAATAGTACCTCCTAAAAGTAAAATATGAAGCGGCAATTATTAAGTGATCCGGTAATCCGCCGTTGGACGAGATACTACGGTGACCGGGAAGGAAGGCGGAATGATAAAACCGGATATGATTATAGTACGTTGCGCGGGGTTTGTCAAGGTACTGCGCCCACTGCGTGGGGGCTAATCCCGATATGGAGGTAAGCGGCATGATCGACAGTCAGCTCGTGGTGATGGCGAAGATGAGTGCCGCTTTTATCACGGACAATATTTACATGGTGATAAAAAGGCTGGTATCGGGGTTAGAGTACGAAGTACACGCAGTACCTCGTGATGATGGGTGTGATCCTGCCGGAACACGGGTGATATTTTTCTATCGAGTATCCGTTTCATATCGGGATCAGTCTGCGCGGCGGCTCGTGATGATGGGTGTGATCCTGCCGGAACACGGGTGATATTTTTCTATCGAGTATCCGTTTCATATCGGGATTAGTCTGCGCAGCAGATCGTGATGAAGGAAGGGGGAGAATTGCCGCAGAGGCACGAAGGGCACTGAGATGGAGGAAGGATGAATTGTCAAACCGATTTTCATTCGCGTTCATCCGTATTATCTGTGTATTCTGCGGCTACAGGAAATAATTGCATGAGCGAAAACTAAATTCGACTTATTCAGCAATGCTTTTGACACGAATCCGGTTTTACACTATAATTACCTCTATGGAGAAAATAACCTTACGCGGCGGAGCCTCGAATAAGACCAAAATAAACATCTTTTTGGCAATCCTTCTTTCCATCCTGCCGTCGTTCTGTTTTGCGCTTGCATTTCCGCCATTTCATTTTCCCTATCTGATATGGCTGGGTTTCGCGCCGATTTTTTTCGTGCTGAAGAATGAATCTTATTTTAAAAGCGCTCTATTTGTCCTGCTGTCGGGGCTTCTCTATTATGTGCTCACGATCAACTGGGTGAGGCAGTTCCACCAATTGTATGCGCTTCCGTTTGCCGCTCTGGGTTCGGTTCTCGGTTCGTATTTCCCCGCGCTCATGCTATCCAAACCCGTGATTGAGAAAAAACCCATTGCCGCGTTTTTTATTATCCCCTCCATTTGGGTCATATTCGAATACCTGAAAACGCAGGGATTTTTAGGATTCGCGTTCGGGATAGTAGGGTACTCGCTCTATGATTTTAAGGCATTCATCCAGATAGCCGAAGTTACAGGGGTTTTTGGTATATCCTTCATCGTTATCGCGTTCAATTATCTGGTGTTTTATCTGGTCGACCGACTTGTTCTGGAGAAGGAAAAATTCTTGAGCCCGCAGATAATAATCCCATCGTCTCTAGTCATCGCGGTTATCGTAGGAGTATTAGTATTTGGAATCATCCGCCTGAACGAGAAGAGCGTACCCAGTGATTTTGAGATAGGACTTGTCCAGACAAATATTCCATCCGAGTTAAACTGGGACGTCGATCAAAATCTTATCTGGGGTGAGTGTGAAAACCTGCTGGGATTGGTTAGAGAGTTCCACCCCGCTCTTATAGTATTCCCGGAAAATACGGTGAAATCCGATATCACAAAAAACTCTCAGATTATCGGGAGTGAAATCACAAATATTCTAGCAAGGCTTTCCAATTATGCTGTTTTAATGAATGCTTCTCTTCTTATCGGAGGGAGTGAGGTTGATGTCGCTTCGGGTAGTATTGTCGAGTATAACTCCGCTTGCCTGTTTTCGCCCGACGGGAAATTTACCGACAGCTACCAGAAGAACCGGCTCGTACCGTTCGGGGAAAGTTTTCCCTACGGCGATATTTTTCCCTACATTCCTGGAATCCTCAGAGAGACCGGAACCCATATGTTTACCCCCGGTAATGATCCGGGCAAGACACTGGCTTTTACCTATAACGGGAAACCTCATCGTTTCGGTGCGCTCATTTGCTTCGAGGGGACTTTCGGTTATCTGACTCGAATCGCCGTGAAAAACGGAGCGGAGTTTATGGTGAATATCACCTGCGACAGTTGGGCAAACTCGGAAGCCGCGATGGAGCAGCATGCGCTTTTCGGGATATTCCGCGCGATAGAAAACCGGGTCCCGTTCTTACGGGCGGGTAACGGCGGGCTGACATGCCTGATCGATCCGTGGGGACGAATACTGAACTCCCTGAACCTGATGGAATCCTCGGCGGCCGTAACAAAAATTCCTTTCGTTCAGGATAAATATCAAACTATCTATATTCTATTTGGGGATTGGCCGGTCGTTTTTTCTGGGTTGTTTCTCGGAGGGTGGATAATCTATCTTATTACGATATATATAATAAAAAAGGGGCGGGAAAAACCCGCCCCGAAAGAATAAACTAATTTATTGTCCAGACATTCGTAATCAGGTAGAAATTAAACCCGCTCTTCATATCAGTTTTTATTTCCTGGTAAAGGTAAGTGGTATTTGAACTGTTTCCGTTAAACTTATACATTTGCTGGCCGCCGGACATCGATGAAAAAACCGTACTAATCTGTGCTCTTTCGGTGGATAATTGTTTCCATGCACAAGTATTGATCTCAGAATTAGTATTGTCCGCATCGCCACCGCCGCCCGCATCAATCAGATTTAAATTACTGTCAAGATTCTTATCATACCATGCTACAAAATAAAAGGCCTTGGAATCATCCCATGTACTTATCGTGATGGCGTAATCTTTCAGTGTTCCGGAACCTGTGATAGAGCCGAAATAGGTCGGCTTAAAATTATTTGTAGAATTGTCACTGTTGTGCCATAAATAGATACGGTTCGAATATGTAACTCCTCCAAATGAAGTCTTGGAAAGATCACTTGCAGGAGAACCGTCATTATTGGTCGGAATCGCGATCATACCAATCTTGATACTTGTCCAATAGGACACGTCCGGTACTGAAATTGTCCCCGTAAGGGTAAGCGGACCCGCGGGAGTGACAGCAGGGGCACATGAAATCATCAAAGCGGCCGTTGCTCCAATAATAAAAATCCACACCGTAAATCTTTTCATATATTCCTCCTAACATTTGTCGTGATTCGTTAGATGCTATAATTGCTATCATAACATGAAAGTTAGGGATTTTCAAGCCTATAAAGGTTTATTATAAAAAATATTTTATTACCATTTTTAAATTGATATTCCATCATGGGCGGGCTATTGATAATCGGATAGTCTTTACTGACGCCCATCGGACAAGCCTCCTATCAGTTGACACTCCCCCTGTTTCATGCTATCCTTATCGGGTATTTTTCCATGAAAGCGGCAAATGAAAAGTGACAGGAAAACATGAAATACTAAAAAGAAGGTTATACTTTCTGCTTTCAACTTGTCACTTGCAACCCCCACGGACGGGGGAAGCGCCGAGCGCAGGCATGGATGCCGAAGCCGGTGTCACTGATTAGGAGGGGAATATGAAAAAGTTCGGGGTACTGTTATTGTTATTTTTCGCATTGGCTATCCCGCCGGCGATATCCGCTCAGACGATGCCCGGTTTCGAGGGAGACCTGAAAAATCTCACCGTCAATCTAGTCAAGACCCAGGACTTACGCGACGAGGTTTACACCGAGTGCCTGAAGGTAATGCTTGAGAAGGTGTTTTCCGGTACGTCCGAGATGAAGGAACGTTTCCTCGTGTACATTGTGATACAGGGTATCCTCGAGGAGAGCCGCGCCTACGACGCGCTGATCGATGTGATGACGATGTATATGCTGATTACCGACGCGAATAAAAAGGGCATGGCGAAGACCGTGATGCTGAACCGTATCAAGAGCACCATATCAAAGATACGGCAGTATATCCTGACGGTGACGAAGGACAAGACGAAGCCCGACGGATATTCGATCGACGATATCAAGTCGAAGGCGGCGAAGTATATGCAGACCACCCTCGACCTGCTGGGGGATTTTTACGATAAGCACCTCCCCGAATCGGTGATGGATAAAAAGTAGGCTCTGTGCGGATATTCGCTCTGTTCGCATTGTTTTTCACCGGCGTTCTGACAATCATCGTGCTTTTCGTCGATCCGCATACGACCGCGCTTCTCCCGGGATGCGTGTTTCGTACCCTCACCGGGTGGGCGTGCCCGTTATGCGGCGGGATGCGCGCGGTGCATAGCCTCGTACACGGCGGCCTCGCGCGGGCGGTATCGGAGAACCTGCTGATACTGCTGACAGTTCCCCTATCGGCGGGAGTTCTAGCAGCAGATTACCGCCTGCGGAAGCGGAGTAATGCCGAGATTTTGCGAAAGGCGGCGCGGATATTTTTCATCGCGTTTGCCGGGTTAGCCGTACTTTTTACGGCGCTCAGAAATATTCCTTGCGAGCCGTTTAATAGATTTCTACCCTAATGGAGGATATATGCATTGGGAACAACTGCGTTCGCGCGGCAGGTTTTTAGTCAAACGTAAATTTTTCGGGATGGGGACGTCGATGATTTTTGATGAGGACGGTCGCGAGCTTCTGGTGTATGCCAAGGCGCGCTTCTTCCAATGGCACGGCTTCAAGCTCTTCGGCGATAAGCAGATGAGTCAGGAGCTGGCGTTCGCGAAACGCGACTTTCAGGGCGACGGAGTGAAACAGCGTATCGGGAAGGCGTTCAATAACGAGTACCTTGTGACAGACACGTCCGCCGGAGGCCAGCAGATTTGCCGATTCAAGCGCAAGGCTTTCGCGTCCATGTTCCGCGATATGTGGGACATAATGACCGTCGACGGCGCGGTCGTGGGTTCGATTAACGAGCACGGCGGGTTTCGCGCGGTAATGGCGCGTTTCTTCCCGGCGTTCTTCCCCCAGACTTATTCGTTCGTCTATCAGGATAGGGAGATCGCGGAGCTGAAGGGCAAGTTCGCCTTCTTCGCGCCGAAGTACGTATTGACAGTGACCGATCAGGCCGCCGATATCCGTATGATTCTCACCGGCGCGGCGCTGGTAGGCGGTGTCGAAGGAAAACAGGGGTCGAGCTCATAATGAATGATTGTCATATCACAAGGGTAAAAATCTGCGGTATCCGCGCATTGGATACCGCGTTGAAGGCTATCGAGTGCGGGGCGTCCGCGGTGGGGTTCGTGTTCTACGGCAGAAGTCCGCGGAACATCCTGCCGGGCGACGCCCGCGCGATTATCAGCAAACTCCCGCCGTTCGTGTCGAAGGTAGGGGTGTTCGTCGAGCAGGGAATCCAGCAGATCATCGAAACAGTCAAGGAGTCCGGGGTGGATATCGTCCAGCTCGCGGGCGGGCAGGGTATGGATTTCCTCGAAATCCTGCGGAGCCGTCTCGATAAGCCGATTATCTACGCGTTCCAGGTGCAGGAGTTGTCGCATAATTCGCTGAATTCGCTTCGTTTCGCGCCCGCCGAGGCGGTGCTGATCGATAAGCTGGTTCCCGGCGAATGGGGCGGGACTGGCGAACGGGTTCCGGTGCTGGACGACCTGACGGACGGCGACCGTGACTTTATCCGCGGGAAGGTGATTATCGCGGGCGGGGTGAATTCCTCCAACGCACGGAGCATCATCGACACGATCGAGCCGTTCGGTCTGGATTTATCGAGCGGGGTGGAGAGCGAGAAAGGTGTGAAGGATCCCAAGCTAATCGAAGAGTTTTTCCGGTCGATCAGGTAAGAGTTTAAAGGATTTTTAATGACATTGATCTTATGTCATTTTCAATAAATAATGATATGGTTAGATATTTTTTTACTGTTTTAAAATTTGAACCGGATAAATGAAGCTCGATTCTATAATTTCCAAAAGGAATGTGGTTAAATAAATTTTTCTCAGAAATTGCTTCGATAATTGTAGCAAAAACGAACTCATTTTTACTATGTTTATATTGTGAATCATCAATTCTGTTATTCTTAAATTCTGAAATCATAAGAGGAATATATCCCAAGTTTAATAATCTAAATGAATTAGATGGGATTGAATCTATTGAGACGGAATTATAATGAGTCCATGCGAGATTAATTGGAATAAAAGTTTTTACTTTCATATGTAACTTTTGGTTTTCAATTGAAGCAATATACACTTCTGGATGCAATGCACTGGCTTTACCTTGATTCCAAATTCTAAGCCTAAAATAATATACAGTAAATACATCTTTATCACCATTTATGTATTCTTTAATTAATGGGATTTTCTGTTTATCTGGGGCTTTTTCAGTATATTCAATTTCTAATTTTGGTCTTTCTATTAAGCGCTTTATTGGTTCGAGAAAAATTGCAACTATAACTGCACCCACTGTTCCTACAGCAATAAAAACATTTATAATAATACTTATAAAACTTGGATCATCATGTATAGTAATAATGATTGGAGTTCGGGAATACCAAGTGGAAATAAATGATAGCATATTTATTCCTGATGCTGTGTCATATTATTCTTTTTCCTTCCATGACAACAGTATTGTCAATAAAATTGATGACCTTCTTATAATAATTGAAATCAGTTAAATTACGGGATAGTATATCGAATGTCCGACGGGGAAATTTCTCTTTCAGTCTTTTTTTTATCTCGATACGAAATTTTATTAAATCTTCCCGGTTCATCGACGCTTTCAGAACAAAAAAGAAATCGTAATCGCTATCCTTGTTTTCGGTTCCGTTCGCCCGGCTTCCGAACAGGTAAACGCTATGAACTTGATATCCGGCTTTTGACAAGATTTCACGAAGAGAGTTAATAACACGGTCTTTTTTTAAGGTATCCAATCTGTTTTCCATACATTATTGTATCATACTTTTTTATTCTGGGAAAGCTATCCGCTAAAATTCCACCGTCAGCCCGTCATACGCGAGCATCACGTCCGGCGGAAGTATCGCCTGAGTCTGTTCCTGCCCGAAATGGTGGGTGACATGTACGAGGTATGCATACCCCGGCGATACGTCCGATATGAATTTCAGCGCCTGTTCGAGATTGAAGTGCGTGGGGTGGGGTAACGGGCGGAGCGCGTTGACGACTAATGTCTTGACCGGACGCGACAGGATGACCTCCATACTCCGCTCGGGTATCGCGCTTGCGTCGGTGATATACACGAGGTCGCCGATACGGTAACCGAGTATCGATATCTCCCCGTGCATGACCGTAAACGGCATGATACTCACACTCCTGACCGTAAACTCCCGGTACGGCTCGACCTCGCGCAGTCCGATCTTCGGCTTTCCGCCGCCCTCCTGCGACACCCGGAACATGTACCCGCAACGCTCCCTGATCTCGGCAAGTGTATCCCGCGTCCCGTATACGTCGATAGGCCCGCCCATCGTGAAGTTCACCTGCCGGATATCGTCGAGCCCCCCGATATGGTCGTAATGCGGGTGGGTGACTAATACGCCGTCGATGCGGAGGATATTATGGCGGAGGGACTGCTCCCGGAAATCGGGGCCGATGTCGAACAGGATGCGTTCGCCCGTCACGGTCTCCAGATACGCCGATGTCCGCAGACGGTTATCGCGCGGGTCGGCGGAGGTGCATACCTCGCATTTGCAGCCGAGCACGGGGACTCCGTTGGATGTGCCGGTACCCAGGAATATCAGACGGTTTTTTACAGGCGAAGGAGAATTTATATCGGATATTTCAGACGCGTTTGAGGGATTCATCGATAATTATCCCCGGATGACCCCGATCGGTTTGAGACGTGCGACCCGGATTGATATGCCGGGCTTGCTGAGCGACTTGATCGTATTCTCGATATCGTTAAATGCTTCCGGCGCTTCCTCGATCATCGATTCTCTGCTTTTCGATTTGAGGTAGACCCCGTTATTCTTGAGTTGTTCTGTGATCGTGTCGGCGTTATAGAGCTGGCGGGCGTTCTCACGTGAAACGATTCTCCCGGTATTGTGGATGGACGACCCGAAGGTCTTGCCGAGCGATTCTTCCGTGCCTGCCATAATATACGACGCGGTGCCCAACGGCCCCGCGACCAGAATAGGATGCCCGATTACGCGGTACGGCTTGACCGCGTCGGACGGACGGCTGGGGAATACCCTCGCGCATCCGCTGCGGTGCACGAGCACGCTCCGTTTGGATGTACCGATCTTATGAACTTCTTCTTTTATAGTGTTGTGCGAGAAATCGTACATGATGTTTGTATCGACGTCGCGGATAACGTCATTGAAGACGCGGTCGATCTGCGTACCGATGACCTGCCGGTTGGCGAACGCGAAATTCGACACCGCGTGCATCGCCGCGAGATATTCCTTCCCCTCGGGGGAGTTCGACGGCAGACTGGCGAGCTCAGGCGACTGTGACGACATCCCGTACTTACCCTGCGCATTCTGGAACATCTGGAAATATTTCTTTGCAACCTCCATCCCGAGATTCCGCGAACCGGTCTGGAATGTGACTACGACCTGGTTCTTGAAGAGGCCGTATACCCTCGCGCGTTCTATGTCGAAGACCTCGTCGACAATCTGAAGTTCGAGATAATGGTTCTCCGCGCCTAGTGTGCCGAGGTGGTTTTTTTCGTTCTTCAGCATCTCGTCGCTGATCAGGTTCGGGTCGGCGTAGGGGGAAGCCCCTCCGTCCTCGATATATTCATGGTCGTCTGCCTTACCCATCCCCATATGCTCGACCACCCAGTTTGCCCCGCTTGTGAGAAGGTCGCGGAAGTCTTTGATAGTCAGGGTGGCCTTTCCGCGGGTCGAGTCGCCCACGGGAATAGCCTTGAAGAACGCACGAATCAGGGTCTCGGTCTTTTTTTCTATATCCTGGTAGATCAGATTGGTTGTGACAATACGCGTTCCGCAGTTGATATCGTAACCGGCCGCGCCCGGGCAAATAACCCCGTCGGACTTATCGAATAACGCCATTGCGCCGAAGGGGAATCCTATGCCGGGTGAAACATTGGGAAAAGCGATCAGACGGTCGAGAATCCCGGGTAGAGACGCGGCATTTACAATTTGATTGTATACCGCTTCGTCTATTTTCGTGATCAGATCCTCACCGGCAAATAAAGAAGCATCCACGATCATCCCTTTCTTCTTATGGATACTCCATTCATGATCGCTTACCCGGTGTAGTTTTGAAACATCCATCCATTCCTCCGCCGGATCGGAAAATTAAACTCATTACATATATTTTAACGTATATTCTGAAAAAGTAAATAGCTATTTTCATATTTTACAAAATAATAGTCTCTAGGCTTGAAAGTTTTGAAAAAGTAATATAATCTATGTTAATAAGAGAATATTCGGAGTAAACTATGTTTTCGGTGGGCTTTGTTCAGGAAACGCTCGAGGCAAAACCAATCAGAATTGGCGGGTGTGAAAAAAATGAGTTTTCAGGGTTTTCAATCAACTCACGTACTATCGAACCCGACCAATGTTTTGTCGGTATCAAGGGCGAGAACTTCGACGGGCATGATTTTATCGGCGACGCTGTAACGAAGGGCGCGGAGATTTTTATCGTCAATCATGCCAAAATCGACGAAGTGTCCAAGGCGGTCAGTAAAGGCGTGATTATTCCCGTGAACGATACGATCGAGACGCTGGCAAAACTCGCCCGGGCGCATCGCAGGAGGATTTTCGCGAATACGGTCGCTATTACCGGGAGTTCGGGAAAAACGACCACCCGCGAACTCGCGGTCGCTGTCCTCTCCAAACGCTTTCATGTTCACACCGCGAAAAAGAACCTCAATAATAATATCGGGCTTCCCCTTTCCGTGCTCGAGGCGAGGCCGGATACGCACCTTCTGGTGCTCGAGATGGGGATGAACCACAAGGGCGAGATTTCCTATTTGTCAAAAATCGCCGAGCCCCTCCTCGGGGTGATTACCAATATAGGGTATGCCCATATCGGGAATATGGGGAGTCTCGACGCTATCGCCGATGCGAAGAGCGAGATATTCGACGGGATTGTCGACAGGGGGTATGTGCTCCTGAACGCCGACGATCCTTACTACGGGTATCTCAAGGCGCGCGCGGACGTGCCGGTACTCGATTTTACCTCGATGGATATTAAGATTATCGAAGATAAAGGGATTGACGGGTTTGTGCTCGAGTACGGCGGGGAGACTTTCGAATTCAACCTTCCCGGACAGCATAATCTGTCCAATCTTGCGGCGGCGTTTAAGATCGGCGAATTTTTCAGCATACCGGTCAACATGCGCGTCGACGCGGTTCGCGGTTTCCGCGCGGTTACAGGGCGCAGCCAGATCGTGAATTCCCCGCGCGGGATTATTATTAACGACTGCTATAACGCGAACCCCTCTTCGATGATCGCGGGACTCCGGTTACTGGGGGCGAGCTCACGCGGCGGGCGGCGGATCGCGGTGCTTTCCGATATGCTCGAGCTCGGTCGAAAGTCCGGGTACTATCATAAGATGGTGGGCGATTTTATTGTGAAGAACAAGTCCGCCGACCTGATATTCGGTTACGGCGAACATACCCGTGAGCTCATCCAGACTGTCGAAAAGGCCGGTATATCCGCGAAATGGTTCGAGAATAAGGATAAACTTACCGATGCGGCGCGCTCTGAGATGAAGAGCGGGGATGTCACTCTCGTGAAGGCGTCCCACGGGATGGGGCTCGACTCGGTCGTGCTCGCGCTGATGGGGGAATAGTATGGAACAGGGGATGAAGGATAAACTTTTCCGTTATTTTAATAAAAAGGATATTTTCTGCAGCCGGAACGGTATCGAATTGGTCGATATCGGCGAAGGCTACGCCAAGGTAAAAATGACCGTAACCGATGCGCACTACAATAGTATCAATACCGTGCACGGCGGGGCGCTTTTCGCGTTGGCCGACCTCGCGTTCGCCGCGGCGTCGAACTCCCACGGGACGGTCGCGGTCGGGATTCATACCGATATGTCGTTTGTTAAGGCCGCGTCGTCCGGCGTGCTTTTTGCCGAGGCGCGCGAGCTTTCTATTAATCCGAAAATCGCCACATATTCGGTGACTATTACCGACGAATCCGGCGAAAATGTCGCGTTATTTAACGGGATGGTTTACCGGAAGCGCGATAGTTTACAGTTAGAGGATTGATCGTTCTACAGGAGGTGCGTATGAAAAGATTATTTACCGTATTAGCGGTTATAGGAATGTTCGCGTATTCCGGGTACGGGGTAGAATGGGCGGCGCAGGGGAAAAGCTCTTATGCAGTCGGTAACGCTGTTGCGGTTGGGAAAGACGGAACGGTTTTTATGACCGGCTCGTTCGGCGGGTATATTATGAACGGGAATAAAAAGATCATGGTAAAAAGCAGCAAACCGGTATATACGGATATGTTTATCGCGGCGTATGACCCTGACGGCAAACTCCTGTGGATGCGTACGGCGGGCGGCCCGGACAGCGATAACGGGTACAATCTCGCCGTGACGGACGACGCTGTATATGTCAATGCCTACTTTACCGGGAGCATGGAATTCGATGACGGGACGAAGGTCAAGGGCAAGGGTAAAATTTCGATGGCGGTGGCTAAATACGATTATGAAGGAAACCTGCTTTGGGTGCAGACCGCGTCCGATGATGAAAATATGTGGGCGCGCGATATAACTGTAGACCAGAGCGGTAACGCATACATGGTCGGGTTTTTCACTAAGGGCGCGACGTTCGGAAAGGTGAAACTGAAACCTATTATGGAAAAAAATATCTTTATCGTGAAATACTCCTCCGGCGGGAAACAGGAATGGGTTAAACAGGCGGCGGGCGGTGATAGTTTTATTACCGGAATATTCGAGAATGGTATCGAGTTCGGCGCCGACGGAAATATATATATTGCCGGGCATATGATCGGCCCCATTAAGTTTGAGAAATTCGAGTATAAGACGAGTATTACAAAGTATTCTAAAAGCGAGTGGCTTTATAATTATGAAGCGTTTATCGCTAAATATACCCCTGACGGCGAATTCGTGTGGATGAAACCGGTCGGTGTCGACCTCGAACCACAGGGTTTCGCAATGGACGGCGACGGTAATTTTTATATGACCGGCTTCTTTACTGGAATACTCTCCGGTCCAGACATAGGGAAAGCGATGGTTGGAAATATCGCGATAAAATCGGTGCTCAATAAAGGCGGGGGGACGGCGGAAGATATATTTATCGCGAAATGGGACAAGGACTGCCATGCGGTCTGGGCTAAGGCGGAAGGCGGTCCGGGTTACGAACGCGGGCACGATATTGCTGTCGGGCCTGACGGGACGGTCGCGGTAACCGGCGCGGTTGACATGGGCGCGGTTTTTGAGAAAAAGAAGCTCAAGGTTAACGCGGTAAAAACCTTTGAATGGGACATTTTTATCGCGCGATTCAGTCCGGACGGTAAATTAATCGATGTCGAGACTATGGGCGGCCCGGCTATGGATATGGGTAACGGCGTTACCGCGGGCGGGGACGGCGAAGTATATGTGACAGGAAGTTTTAATAAGGACGCGGTATTCGGGAAGCAGAAGTTTTCTACTATTCAATACAGCGATAGTTTTCTTATAAAAGTGAAATAAAAATACCGATATATAATTGAAATTTCCTATACATCGGTGATATATTACCATAGGGCTTACTGAGTAAGGGGAATCGGCAGGGGGTTGATATGCTGTTGAAAATTTCCTTGTTCTCTCTATTCGTTCTTTTAACCGCATCGGTATCCGGTATCGCTGAACCGGTTGCGAATACCAATGCTAGTCCTATAGTATCTTATTCTCCCCCGCTGATCATACGCGACCTTTATGTCCGTTTTAGTTTTCTCGGCGGAAGTCTCGAAAGTCTGGGGGTCGACTATTTTTTCGACAGGAGTTTCTGGGCGGGACTTAATGTCGGCCTTACCTTCGTTCCCGGGATTACCCCGGGGCGGACGCTGGTGGTGGTCACCGATACCCTGGAAGCGGGATATTTCTTTATCGGTAATATGGATCAGGATTTCAGGCTGGGTGTGGTAGCGTCGTTCTCCGCATACTTCTGTACGACAGGGGACGTATGGCGCGAAATATCGGACAAACCGGGAGTCGGATTCTATCCCGGCGTATGGCTAAGCGTGGAAATATTCAATATTTTCCTGCGCGCGGGGGTGGTCTACGATTTCAACGCCGATCAGCCGATGATGTTTATGCCCAGCTTCGGGCTGGTTTTTTAATCAAGGAGGCACTATGAAAAAAGCAATATTATTCATTTTAGGGGCGTTGCTTCTTTCCTCGTGCGCGTTCCTGCTTCCCCCCGCAATCAGCGAGGACTATCTTTACTGGCGGGATATCGGGTCTCAGCAATATCAGTATAGTCTGTTTTCCAACTATAGTATAATCGCCGATATAAAAGGCGAATCTCTGATACAGTTCGGTGTGGCTGAGGATAATGAATATTTTTATTTCTATTACCAGTTCGGCACCTACAAAGGCGGAACCTATCTGACGACGATCGGTAAACTGGTTCACCCCGACGGAGGGATCACGGGTAAATATATGACCTCCATGGAGTATCCGTCGAGAGATTACGGGACCGCGTCCAATACGGCCGAGATGATTTTTCCGCTGAATTATTACAACGGCATGAATCTGATACAGAATATGAACGATCAGACCCTCTATCTGTATGTGCAGGATTATTGGAATACTTTATATTTGGTCGATAACGGGATGATCGATCAGTCGATCGGTTATGTGGTATGTGACGATAAAAATATGGAAATTATGGTGAAGAAATCCGCTCTCGGTCTGACCAATCTTGCTCTCAAGGATCTCGTGTTTGTCGTAGGGCGATGGGGCACGGGAAATTCGGACGGGTGGGGCGTCGATAATGGAAATTTCTGTCCGAATAATAACATGCAGGATACCATCCGTTATTATGTAAAAACCGATAAATCGGTAGTCTATCGAGGCGGCCCCACGCAGGGCAGCACGTTCTGGTTCAATAATACCGGCGGCGATTCAATACTTTATACCTCATTTACGAGTCTTCTGCAATCGACTGTGGGGATGGGTATCTTCGATATGGATAATAATTCGACGACGGGGATACTGGCGGTCAAGATTTATACTAACGGTATCGGGGCGAACAGCGGTATGTTCTATTATCTGACCAACTATTCCTCTCAGATACCCCAGGAATACCAGACGGGGTATTTCTTGAAAAACTATGGCTTTGTTACTAACATATCCCAGCTTGCGGACGGAAAACTTCTTGCCCTGCCGGGAAAAAGGATGCAGGTAATAATCGCTTATAACGATGCATCGACCGGGATGACTGTATCGAACAGTTTTTATATCGAAAAGTCCGTATCGTTAGCGTTAGATATTTCCGGCATCATGAGCGGCGGTTATTATTACACCGGACGGGTCGCGTTCCCGAACACGTATAATAATTACAATAACGGCGCGTGGCAGTTCGAATTGCAGAACGGGTATTTTTACGGCACCATCCAGATAGGGGAATCCCAGATACCGAACGGGGTAGGCGGCGGGGGACGTTTGACGTACGCGTACAGCAGTTCGTCTATGGACGGTTTTGCGGCGGACGCCATGTTCCCCGATTGCACCGCGTTCGATATCAACACGCAGGGAATAAAGGTTACCTACGATGGAATTAACGGGTATATAGAAATTTTTAATAAATAGATCACTCGGAAACGGGTAGGGCTACAAATCAGGCGATGATAATGTTTTTTCATGCCGTTGTGCACAACAGCCGAACGATTCCGTTCGGAATTCGATCGAAAAAAAAACGTTTTATTGCATTTCGAAAACAAAACCTTTATACTTTATGCATATTTTTAAGCCGGAAAAAACGTGATACGGGTATATAGTTATTAAATCCAGACCACTTTTGCGTGGCTTTACGCATAGTAGAAACTGCCCGTATAGTTAATTCGAGGGGATGCGGTTGAGAAAGCGAAATCTGATCATCTTCGCGTTAGTGGTGTATCTTGCGGGGATCATCCTCTATCTCCTGTTCGGTTATTTTATCGAACGCTACCAAGTAAAAGAGCGTAACCAGTCGGACATGGAACGCTGGGCGAAAAGTCTGTCGATTATCGCGGGGGAAAGTTATTTTACCTCGGATGACGCTTTTTCCCTGAATGCCAATCCCCGTATACTCTCAAATATCAATACTATGGTTCCGTTGTTCAATGCCCGATGGATTATCTTTCTTGTCGGAACGAACAATATTTATTACTATTCATTTTTCACTTCGGCAACGAATGGCACAGCCGGTATGCGTCTAATATTCAATCCTCCCGAGGGGTGGTATGATTCCATCACGAATCAGGGGTACTACTCGATTATTACCAACGATGCGAAAAAAAAGAACGGCGAATATTTCTACCATCTCCTGAATATTGGCGGCCGTTCGGTGATTGCGGGAATATTTTACGGCGATAATCACGAATTGTTCTCCCAGGGTATCTCACTCTGGCTGAACGCATTACTGACCGGGATATATTTCCTCCTTCTCAGTCTCCCGTTTATGCTGATCTATATTCGGAGCACGCATAAGGAGCACGAACAGCTCGTTCAGATGATGAACACCGACCAGTTGACCTTTTTACCCTCGAGGTCAAGGCTGCTGATGGATCTGAAAAAGATGCAGAACCCAACCGTCATCCTTGTCAACGTCGATTCGTTCAAGCAGATCAATAGTCTCTACGGGAATAAGGCGGGCGATTTTATTCTGATCGGCGTGGCAAACCGTTTTAAGTACCTCCTCCCGAAGGGGGATTACCGGATATACCGCCTGCATTCCGACGAGTTCGCGGTGGTCTCCGATAAGTTCTTCAGCCAATTTGAGTTGACGACCTTTATCGAATTCCTGATAACCGGTATCGCGGATAAAATCTTCTCCTACAACCGCAACGAGATCAGTATCAGTGTCACGGCGGGAGTGGCGAAGGCGTCGATGCTGCTCGAACCCGACAAGGATGAGATATGGCAGTCGCTGGTAACCCATGCGGGGATGGCGTTGAACGTTGCGCGCAGGAATAACCTCAACTTCCTGATCTACGACGAAAGCTCCGAATACTTCAGCAAACCCTCCGATAACGTCAACTGGCTGAATATTATCCGTTCCGCGATCAAGGACGAACGGATCGTGCCGTTCTGTCAACCGATCTACAATAATCATACGAACAAAATAGAAAAATACGAGTGCCTGGTGCGCCTGATAGACGAATCGAACGGGATTATCTCGCCCGCGAACTTTCTCGAAGTCGCGAAGAAGACGCGCCTCCTGCACCAGATATCGCATACGATGATCGAGAAGTCGTTCTCGTTCTTCGAGAATCTGCCCTATCAGTTCTCGGTCAATCTCTCCTTCTCCGATGTGAAAAACAACCAGCTCATCGAGTTCGTCGAGGGGTTACTTATCGCTAAACCGGAGACGGCGAAACGGCTGGTATTCGAGATATTGGAATCCGAGGGGATAGGGGACTTCGAGCGGATACAGGGGTTTGTAAAGAAGATGAAACGGTATGGGGTGAAGATCGCGATAGACGATTTCGGCAGCGGGTACTCGAACTACGAGAATATCCTCAAGCTGGGGGTCGATTACCTGAAGATCGACGCATCGCTCGTGAAGGAGCTTCCCGTCAGCAAACATTGTTCGGTGCTGGTGCATAGTATTATTACGTTCGCCCGCCAGCTCGGCATCGAGACGATCGCGGAATTCGTTTACAGCGAGGAAGTGTTCAAGCAGGTCGTCGATTTGGGCATCGGATACTCGCAGGGATACTTTATCGGCAAGCCCGCGCCTATCGAAGAGGTAACGTAGCTTTTAGACCGGTTCGACTAATATGCTCGCGTCCACCTTCTCGTTCAGGAATTGCTGGATAGCCATCAACGTACCGGCGGTAGCGCCCGGGCATCCCTGGCATGCGCCGAGGTAATGGATATATACGATGGTGTTGCCTTCTTCTTCCTTGATATCGACCACTTCCATACTGCCGCCGTCCTGCGCGAGAATCGGTTTGATTTCGGCGTCCAGCACGGTTTCGACTTTCTTCAGTCTCTGAACTATCGTCATCGACTTGAAATCTTTAGTTTCGGATACTTCAGCCATTTTTTCCTTCTCCATTTCCTTTCGGACATCTTTCAGGATATCCTCGAGGTAGTATTTTCTTTTTTCGTGGCCGCCGGGGCGGATACATGATTTGCAGAATGCGCCCGCTTTCGTAAAATTCGTGATCTCCTCGACCGTCTTGAGGTCGTTGATGCGGATAACGTCGCGGATCGTGCGGAGGCTGACCCGCGCGCATTCGCACACGATCTCCTCTTCCTCGAACATCGACATATCCACGCCCTTATAAAGCGAGGCGGCTTTTTTTATCACATCGTATGCCATGACGCTGCAATGCATTTTCTGCGGGGGTATCGCCGGGGAGTTGGGGTCGTCGCGTAACGCATGCTCCACGTCGATATTCGTGATGGTGATAGCCTCGTCGACCGTCTTACCGATGCACATCTCGGCTATCATGTCGCTCGATGCGATGGCGGTGCCGCACCCGAACGATTTAAAGCGCGCGTCGAGAATAGTATTGGTCTTGGGGTCGACCGCCCAGAACAGGCGTACTGCGTCCCCGCAGGCCTCCGCGCCCCAGTCCGCAACGATCAGCTTCGCGCCCATCGCTTTGGCCTGTTCTTCGGTGATTTCCCCGCGGAACTTCGGCTCGTCCATTCTGGTGGATACCTTATCGGAGTATTGCTCCCATAACGCTCCGCCTATCAAATCATTCTTTGCCATTTCTTTCCCCTTAATAGCTCGACGAAATCTTTCTGAGACGTTCGATCGAGTTCCTGAACACGTCAATCGCGTAATCTATTTCCTGCTCGGTGGTGAAGCGCGACAGCGAGATACGGATACCCGTATGCGCGAGGTCTTTATTGATGCCTATCGCGACAAAGGTCGGGTTCGGTTCGAGAGATTCGGACGCGCATGCGCTCCCGGTCGACGCGGCAATCCCGTTCTTATTGAGGTCCCAAAGCATCGCTTCGCCCTCGACGCCCTTGATGCTGCAAAGGATGGTATTCGGGGTACGCAGTTCGCGCCGTCCGACCACTAGCGTATCGTCTATCCTGAGTAGTGCGTCTTCCATTTTATCGCGGAGCCTGCGGACTTCGGTAAGTTCGTACTCGAGGTTCTGCGCCGCCAATTCCATCGCGAGCCCCATCCCGATCATCTCGGGGACATTCACTGTTCCGGCGCGCTTGCCGCCCATCTGCTCGCCGCCGTGGAGGAGGGGCGTGAGGCGGAGGCCCTGGCGGATATACAGGCCGCCGACGCCCTTGGGGCCGTGGAACTTATGCGCGCTGAACGACAGGAAATCCACATTCGCGTCGCGGACGTCTACCGGGATTTTACCGATCGCCTGTACCGCGTCGGTATGGAAAAGCGCGCCGTTCCCGTGCGCGACCTCGGCGAGCTCCTTCACCGGGAATATCATCCCCGTCTCGTTATTCGCCCACATCACCGATACCAGCGCGGTCTTATCGGGATTGATAAACCTGCGGAGCATCTCTTTATCGACAATCCCGTCCTCGTTCAGCGGTAGGATTTTCAGTTCCGCGCCGAGGGATTCGAGAAATTTCGCTGTGTTCGCCACACACGGGTGCTCCACCGGGGTGGTAATAATCTGATTCCGTTTACCTTTATGCATGATGTCGTAGTACACGCCCTTGAGCACCGTATTGTTGCTCTCGGTGGCGCACCCGGTAATCAGGATATCCGAATCGTCGGGAGCGTTCAGCCCCTTGTACATCCGGTCGAGGGCGAGCCTCATATAGGGATGGGGCTCGGTGCCGAAGTCGTGAAGCGAATTGGGATTCCCGTAAATCTGGGTGAAAAACGGGTCCATCGCTTCCTTCACGAGCGGGTCGACGATAGTCGTAGCGTTGTTATCTAAATAGACTCTCTGCATAATCTCCGACCTTAAATATCTTTGGTTCTTTCGCAAATTAAGTGGGTAAGTAAGCTGAATTGATTCTTGAAAAGTCCATTTTACCCGTCAGCAAATACGCGATAATTTTAAAGTTCTTCTGTGACGAATAACCCCTTGCACGCGCTTTCG